>DATMUX010000428.1:0-9913 GCA_035563695.1 Acidimicrobiia bacterium | reverse complement strand
CGTGTACCACTTCATGTTCGGACCCGAGTACACGGCCGGCTGTCCATCCTGTCTCCTCACGTGTCCCGGCCCGGTGACTTCCCATCCCGGTTCTCCTGTTCCTTCGACGATGAGCCAGTTGCGCCCTCGCGTCAAGCCGCGTCGCTCGTGTCTGGTTTCGTTCCCACGATGCACCGCGCCACGCCCGGAACGCGAACCTCGCCGTCCTTCTCGAACGCGCGCACCTCCGCGATGGCGTCTGCCCGAATCCGCTCGCGTGCCGGCACGTCGACTCGCTGAAGCGCCGCCACTGCGAGCGAGACGTGCTCGCTGATCATCTCCCAATACTGCGCGGGCGATCGCGTCACGAGTACGACGCCGACGTCCCACTCGGCGACGTCGCGCAGCCCGGCGGCCTCGTACAGAGCACTCACATATCCCGGGGCCGCGCACCGGAACATATTCGGCCCGTCCGGGTCGGGCGGCGCCGGCACGGTCTCGGTCGCGATCGCCTGCATGGCGATCGTCGTCCACGGATTCTCCTCGGGCTTCACCCACACGGACGAGCACAGTCGTCCGCCCGGCGCGAGCACACGCGCGAACTCGGCTGTCGCCTTGGCCATATCGGGAAAGAACATGTAGCCGAAACGCACGGACACGCTGTCGAAGGTGGCGTCGTCGAACGGCAGCTCATCGGCGCTGCACACCTGCGTCTCGATATTGGCGAGCCCTTGCGCCCGAGCTCGACGCGCGGCGATGTCCAGCATCTCCGGGACGAGATCGGTCAGCACGACGCGTCCCTTCGGCGTCAAGCGCGCGATGCTGAGACCCGGCTCACCCGTGCCCGCGGCAATGTCGAGATGCTGCTGATCCTCGGCGATGTCGAGACGCTCGATCATCGCCGCGCCGACCGGACCCAGCTGATCCATGATGATCGAGTCCCACTTCTCCCAGCCCGCAGAGAGTCCGGCCCACGTCGCTCGCTGAACATCTCGGATCTCATCGGCGCTCGGCATCGACCCTCCTGGTCTCGCGACGCATCCATCGAACACGAACTCGTTGGCACCCGCCAACCGGCAACGTCACCGCCCGCTCCGTCGGTGCGGTGCGGGCCGAATGAGTAGCCGATCGATCGACGTCTGCACGAAGCCGGCGCCGAGGTAGAGGTTGCGGGCGGCGTCCGTCTCGAAGCCGACCTTCAGGCGGCGTGCACGTTTGCGCGCGAGCCGATCGAGACCGTTCGTCAGCAACATTCGGGCGAGGCCGTGTCGCTGGTATTCGTCCTCGACGCGCATCGGTTCGAGCAGTCCGACCAGCGTCGTGGGGTCGAACCAGAACAATGCGTAGCCGGCGACCCTGCCGTCCGCATCCTCGACCGCCAGATCGAGTGTCGCGTCGTACAGCGAGCACTGTTGCAGCCGAGCCTCGACCGGTTCACCGTTGCGAGCCACCATCGGGTGCGCGCGATCCTCGCGTGTCACCCGATCGACGATCGCGAACCCGTCGACCGGCGCGATCGGCGCGCGCTGTTCGGCGTCCATCCAGGCGGTGCCCGACACCTCGTCGGTCATCGCGAATCCACTCCGGATCGCGAGTTCCGCCGGCAACGCGTCGTCCACGCGGACGAGCATCTCGAGTGCCACGCCCGGATGTCCGGCGGCGGCTTCTAGCGTCGCGGCCCAGACGTCTTCCTCGTCGACGATCGACGGCACCGCGAAGACGTCTGCTTGCCAGGTTTCGTCCCAGGCCGTCAGCCCTGCAGCCGCCACAGGACCGACGTCGTCGAACCAGACCGGCAGCGCCAGCTCGTCGGTCGCCCGGGGGCGGCGCCACCACCACTGCAGGTCGGCGGCCTCCCACATGCCGCCGAGTGGATCTGCCCGGCGAGCGCGCTGCAGAACCGTGGTCGTCGCGTTCAGGCGCTCGAGACCCCGCAGCAGCTCGCGTCGCACGACCACGTCGTCGAGCGTATTGGCCGGGGCGCGTCGGTTTCGAGGCCGCCCCCGGTGGAGTTCGTACGATCGCGGCGTGGATATGGGTGTTCGGCGGTCTGCGCCGGGCTCCCGACTCGCGCGAACGGAGGTACACATCGATGCAGGATGTCGTCGGTAAGGTCGCCGTCGTCACGGGCAGCGGACAGGGCATCGGTCGCGCGCTCGTCGAGAAGTTCTGCACGGAGGGCATGAAGGCGGTCGTAGCCGACGTCGTGCCGGAGCTGGTCGAGCGGACCACCGCGGAGCTACGCGAACAGGGCTACGACGTGCTGGGCGTCGTGACCGACGTGACGGATCTGTCGTCCGTCGAGGCCATGCGCGACGTGACGCTCGACGCCTACGGCGCGATCCACATCCTGTGCAACAACGCCGGCATCGGTTCGGCATCAGAAGGACAAATTTGGGACCACCACGTCAACGACTGGCGCTGGTCGTTCGATGTCAACGTGATGGGCGTCGTGAACGGTATCCACGCCATCGTTCCGACGATGCTCGCGCAGGACGCCGAGGGTCATGTCGTCAATACCACCTCGAGCAACGGTGGGTTCACGCCCTTGATCAACAGCGCGGTCTACGCGACGACGAAGGCTGCGATCACCACGATCACCGAATGTCTCTGGGGACAACTGCGTGAGATCGACGCCAAGGTCGGGGCATCGCTGCTCTTCCCGTCGACCCGGACCCCCGGCATGCTCAACACCGGGATCTGGCGACCGGGCGCGAACCGCCCGGATCGGTATGCGCGGCCCGGGGCACCGCCGAAGGAAGGGCGCGACGTGCTTTCCGCCGTGATCGAACGCATGACGGCGGCCGGCATGGAGGTGCAGTTCGCGCCACTGTCGGAGGTCGCCGACCTCTGCTTCGAGGGCATCCGTGCCAACACCTTCTGGATCTCGGTACCGAACGACCTTCAAGCAGAGAAGATCCGCGCACGAGCCGCGTCCCAGATCGACCGGACCGATCCCGAGTATCTGCTCGAGCGTAACCTGATGACTTCGCGGCCCATCGACGAGAACGACGAGTGAGCGCCGGCGTCTCAGCAGTACACGCCGAACCTTTCCAGGTAGTCCGCGAACGCATCGGTGATATCGGCCTCGGTGAGGCCGTACTCCTCGGCCGAGTAGCGATGGACACCGCGCGAACCCCGCCGGTTGGCCTCCGCCCAGCGTCCCATCGTTGTTCGCACATCGCGCGTGAGGTTCAGCTGAGCAAACTCGTACACGCGCTCGGCGGTGCCGACCGGATCGACTTCGAGCTCGACATGCGCGACGTCGAAGAAGCGGTCTTCGCCGAGCGCCTTCCGCGCACCCAACGCGCGTCGCATGCCGTCCGCCCAGTGTTCGAGAAGCTGCGCGCCGAAGTCGGGGGTGGGCGACCAGCTCGGCGTCCGCTTCCGGCGCGCATCGGCAACCGTGCTGCACGTCGAAGGCAACGCGGCAACCGGGTGTCGATGTGTCATCACGAACCGAGCATTCGGATAATGCGCGGCGACGTCCGCGAGGAGAAAGAGGTAGGCCGGCATCTTGAGCAACCATGTCTGCGGCGGCCGGCGTGAGTGCAGGAGCTCGAGCACGCGCTCGTGGTAAGGGAACAGGGAGTCATGGTTCGCGCCGCGCCACCACCGGGAATGCGACGGCACGGGCAGCGTCAGCTCGGCGTGGTCGAACGCCAGCGCATGGATCGGCCAGTCCTCCGCCGGCCCGTCGACGGCAGTGATGTGGCGGACGTCGACCGCGGGTGGCTCTCGCGGTCGCCGAGGATCGGTGCCCTCGGTCGCGATGTCGGGAGGTGGCACCGGATCGGAGAGTTCCCACGCTCGGGGGTAACGGAACTGCGGATCGACGGCGAGCAGGTAGTGGAGCGCCGTTGTCGCGCTGCGCGGCAGGCCGAGAATCAGCAGAGGGCCGACGACGCGATGCTCCGCCTCGGCACCGTGTTGCGCATACCAGGATTCGATCCGCAGGCGCGTGACCAGGCGCGCGACAACGAGTGCTTCGATTCGGGCTACCGCTTCGGGATCGTCGCGGACATCGCGCTCGACCGCCTGGACGAGATGCTCGAGCCCTGCACGCCATCCGTCAGGTCCGAGATCGACGAGTCCCGAACTGCTCCGCGCTCGCGCGACCAGGACGTCAACGGTCGCGACCACGCAGCTACCCTACGCTCGTTCCGCGGCGTGCGGTGGTGACCAACGATGACGATCGATCTCACTGGCGGGATGGAACTCGCGACTGATGAGATGACGACGGCACCGCCGTCCGCGCCGGCGCATCGCGAGGGCACCTCGATCTGGCTCTGGGACGATGAGGGGCGTTTCGGCTTCCCGCGCATCGGCGTCGAAGCCGTGGGCGCGAAATGGGAGACTTCGTTCGGTGTCGCGCTCTGCATGGCGATGCCGAACGGTCGGCTCCTGCGCGTGATCGGCGATGGCGCGCCGCATCCCATGGTCGACGACCGGGGGCGGCCCCGGGTGCTCGGCGCCGGGCCGCTGCGGTTCGTGTGCGTCGAACCCTTCGACCACTGGCGCGTCGAGTTCACAGGCGAGGTTTCCACGATCGACGCGGACGAACGGACGCCCACACTCGAGGTCGTCGAGCTCGAACTCGAGATCGACGCGCGGATGGTCGCGCCGCCGTGGGTGCAGGGAACACACAACCCGGAAGGTCACTTCGTCGTCGGTGAGCAGCGGTTCGAACAGCTGTGCGCAGTGACCGGGACGGTGAACGTCGACGGGAGCACGATGGCGTTCACCGGCGGTGGCCTCCGGATCCACCGCAAGGGCGGGACCCGTAGCGACTACGGCGACTTCTACGGACACAACTGGCAATCGGCGTACTTTGCGAGCGGCCGCGCGTTCGGGTTCATCCACTACCAACCGCGGCCCGACGGCTCGCCGAAATACCGCGAGGGTTGGCTCTTCGACGGGGACGCAATCGTGCCTGCCCGAGTCGAAGAGACGCCGTGGATGACAGACACTCGATTCAGCGGCGAAGACGTCTCGTTCACACTCATCACGCCGAACGGCGTTGTCGGGATCACCGGCGAGACGTTCGTGTCATCGTTTCGCCCGCCCCGTTCCATCGGCGACGGGACGACGTTCCCACTCCTGCATTCGGGTATCGCGAGGTATCGGTGGGATGACGAGGTGGCGTACGGGATGATCGAGCGTTCCGCGCGTCAGGTCGTCGCCGGCGGTGCGACATCTCGCTCGCGGTCGACGTAGATGCTCCCCTCCCGGGCCTCGACCCAGTACTTCTCGAGCCGGCATGTGGGCGGGTTGATGCCGCGGCCGCTCGTCACATCGAACGACCAGAAATGGTTGACGCAGGTGAGCACGGTGCCGTCGAGGTCGCCGTGGACCAGAGGCGTGTCCTCGTGCGGACACATGCCGTCCATCGCGTGGAGCGCACCCTGCCCGTCGCGCACGACCAGGACCTCCCAGCCATCGAGAAAGAAGGCGGCCATCTCGCCCTCGGCGAGATCGGTTTCCGCGCATACCTTCGTGAGAGCCATCGCGCGACACTAAGACGCCCCTCGCGATCCTCGGTGCTGGACACCTGGTCTCGCGTTGTTCCCTAAGGTCGCACCGTCGAGGGTGTCGGCGCTCTGCTGCGTGGAATCGACTAGACACGCATTGGTGCACCCGTCGGAGAGGACGGGCAAAGGCGCAAGGTTGGAGGAACTGCGATGACGAACGTCGTGATCGGCGCCGGTTCCGGCATGGGAACCGCCGTCGCTCGAGTGCTGGCCCCGCGCGGCGAGCTCATCGTCGCCGATCAGAACCTCGAGGCAGTCGCTGCCCTCGCGGCGGAGCTCGGCGGCGCGGTAGCACCCGTCGCGTGCGACATCACCGCTCGAGAGCAGATCGACGCATTGGTCGCGCGCATCGGCACGCTCGAAGCCATCGTTCTCACAGCCGGCCTTTCGGGATCGATGGCGAACGGACGTCGCATCTTCGAGGTGAACCTGATCGGCACGGCCCGGGTGCTCGAGGCGGTCGAGCCCCTTCTCCGGCCCGGAACCGTCGGCGTGTGCTTCGCGTCGATGTCGGGATATCGAGTGCCCGATCGCCCCGAGCTGCTGGCGATCCTCGATGATCCGCTGTCCGACCGTTTCTTCGACGCCTTCGTCGAGCACGGCCTCGATCCCGATGCGCCGCAGCTCGCCTACCCCGTCTCGAAACGCGGCATTCACCGCCTGGTTCGTCGACTCTGCCCGTCATGGGGCGCTCGCGGCGCCCGCATCATGTCGGTGTCCCCGGGCATCAACGACACGCCGATGAATCGCCTCGACGAATCGCGCCACCCGATCATGGCCGACATCATCAAGTCCAGTCCTCTCGGCCGGCGCGGCCGTCCCGAGGAGGTGGCGAATGTCGTCGAGTTCCTCACGTCCGACAAGGCTTCGTTCATGACGGGCAGCGACGTGCTCGTCGACGGAGGCATGGTCGCGACGATCCCGGAGGACACGACCGGCGGTCGCGTGTCCTCGTCCTCCGAGAGCGGCCCGGGGCTTGCATGATCACAGGGGAGAGTCACCAATGACCAACGAGCTCGACGGCAAGGTCGCCGTCGTCACGGGTGGATCGTCGGGAATCGGCCTCGGGTCGGCGAGGCGGTTCCTCACGGAGGGCGCACGCGTCGTCATCGCGGACATCGATCGCGAGCGTGGCGAAGAGGTCGTCAAAGAGCTCGGACCCGATGCGGCGTTCTCTCACACCGATGTCTCCGAGCCCGCCCAGGTCGCCGAGCTGGTCGCGTTCGCGGTGAAACGGTTCGGCGGGCTGCACGTCATGTTCAACAATGCCGGCGTCTCCGGTGCGCGGCACCCCAGTTTGCTCGACGACGACCTCGCCGACTTCTACGAGGTGATGGGCGTCAACCTGCTCGGCGTGATGACGGGAACGCGCGAAGCGGCCCGGCACATGTCGGCCCATGGAGGCGGCTCGATCATCAACACGTCATCGGTCGGCGGGATGCAAACCTCGACGAGCCTGTGGACGTACCACATGTCGAAAGCGTCGGTCATCATGTTCAGCAGGTGCGCAGCAGTAGATCTCGGCAAGTACGCGATCCGAGTCAACTGCATCGCGCCGGGCAACATCGAGACACCCATCCTCGAGCAAGCCATCGCTTCGAGAGTGCCCGAAGAGGAGCGGACCGAACTGATGCAAAAGATCCGCAGCTACATCCTCTCCCGGCAACCGTTGCAGCAGCAGGGCACGACGGACGACATTGCCGAGGCCGCGCTGTACTTCGCGAGCGACCGCTCGAAGTACGTGACCGGCACATTGCTGCCCGTCGACGGAGGCATGGTGGCCGGCAACCCTGCGGCGCACGGCGGCCTCGAACGCCTTCGCGGCGGCGACGACACTGCTGAGCCGGGTCAGCACCAGTAGGGCGTCGCGCTGTCGTAGACCCGCCGCGCGTAGTCGTCGACCGGGAGCTCGCGCAGCCGGTCGCTCAGCACCTGAAGACTGACGACACCGTCCCAGCCGCGATCGCGCAAGGTGAACGCGAAGCGGTCGAGCTCGAGTACGCCGTCGCCGGGCAACGCCCGCCGCGTCATCGCCTCCTCCATGTTCGGAACGCCGAGCGGCGCCAGCGCGTCGGCGAACTGAACGTAGGCGATCGTGTCGAGCGGAACCTGCTCGAGGTCCCGCCACGTGCCGGGGCCGAAGCAGAAGTTCCACGAGTCGATGACGATGCCGGCCCGTTCCACCCCCGTCGCCGCCACGACAGCGAGTCCCTCCTCGATCGTGGCCACCGGACCCAGCGGGCTGAACTCCACCGCGAACCCCGCCCCGACCTCGGCAATAACCGCGGCGCAGCGGGCAATCGCCTTCACGATGTCGGGGCCGAGCGCGACGTCGAACGTGGTGAGGACCCACGATGCCCCGAGCGAAGCGGCCTCGCGTGCGAGCTGTTCCGCCCGCGCGACCGTCGCAGCCGGTTCGCGCACCTGGAGGCCGAGCAGCTCATGACAACGAAGCCCCGCCGCGTCGAGAACAACTCGTGCATCCGAGCCGAACCGCCCGGACACCATCCCGAGCGCCGTGAAGCCGGCGGCGCGCGCCGCTTCGGCCACGGCCGCAGTGTCGAGCGCCCGTCGAGTGTCTTGCGTCAGTCCGAGCTCCACCACCACACGACGTTGTAGCTGCTCGCGAGCATGGACGCCGACCACGTTCGTGGCCGGCCCTCGGTCTTCACGACGTAAGGTCACAGACAGACCTACGATTGGAGTCGGCGTCATGGAGGCGCTCGCAGAACTGATCGCCCGGGACAAGATCCGCGAGCTCGCCCTGCGGTACGCGCTGGCCGTCGACGGGAAGGACCTCGACGGGATCGCGCGGCTCTTCGTTGCCGACGTCGACAACGGCCGGTGGGGAACCGGCCGCTCGGGCGTGAAGATGTTCTTCGACCAGTCGCTTCGCAGGTTCCACTGTTCGATGCACCTGGTAGCGAACCATGTCATCGACTTCGACGACGACGAGCACGCGCAGGGCGTGGTGTACTGCCGCGCGCAGCACCACGTGCTCGAACCGGAGCACTGGTTCGACGAAGCCCTGGCCTACTTCGACACCTACGAGCGCGTGGGCGACGACTGGCTCTTCCGGCGCCGCCGCCTGCGGTCGTGGTACCGACAGCACTTCGGGCATCCGGACCACGGCACCGAACGGATCGTCGCCGACGCCGATGAGTCGGGGCCGAAGCGCGCCGGGCGAATGCCCGAGGCGTTTCCGACGTTCGAGGCGTTCTGGTCGACGCCTCCTGCATCGGACCGACACCGTTGAACCCGTCGCCCTGATCGTGTCGTCACCGGCGGCGTGTTCAGAGCGAGAAGGTGAAGCCTCCGTTCACCGCGTACGTCTGGCCGGTTATCCACGACGCGTGCGAGCTCGACAGGAACGCCACCAGCCCGGCCACGTCTTCGGGCGTGCCCCGCCGGCGGATAACGTACGGTCGTAGGCGGGCCCGTCGCGCTTCTTCCTCCTCCGCCGTCCCGGCCGCAGGCCGCGCCGTAGTCGGTGTTTCGATCGTGCTGAGGCTCACGCAGTTCACGGTGATCGCGTGACGGCCCATCTCGCGGGCGATCGAACGGCAAAAGCCCGCGGCGCCGGCCTTCGCGGCGGCGTACGGTGCAACCTTCGCCGTGCCGTACCGGCCTGCATCGGAGACGATCGTGACCACTCGGCCCCATCCCGCCTCGATCATCGACGGCAGCGCGGCGCGCGTGCAGTACATGACACCGAACAGATTGACCGCGAAGAACGCGCCCCACTCCGCGGGGTCGGATGCGAGAAAGTCCGAAGGGAGCATCGATCCTTCCGCGCCCGCGTTGCCGGCGTTGTTCACGAGGATGTCGACGCCGCCGTAGCCGTCGATCGCGGCCGACACTTGGGCCCAGTCGGTGACGTCGAACGGCAGTGCGTCGGCTTTGTAGCCGGCCGTGCGCAGCTCGTCGACGACGATATCGGCCTGCGCCGCTCGGATGTCGTTGACCGCGACGACTGCTCCCGCTTGCGCGAGAGTCCGGGCAATTCCCAGGCCGACACCTTGCCCCGCGCCCGTAACGAGCGCACGGCGTCCTTCGAGATCGATAGTGAAGCTCATGGTCTGCCGTCCGGTGTCAGGAGTTCGCGACCTGGTACGTGGGATTCGCGTCGTAACGGGCGCGCCATTCGCGCCGTGAGACGATCGACGTGTCGACGTCCGTCGCCTGCGCCCGCAGCGCGCCAACGGTTGCTTGTTCCCGCGGGATCACGGAGAACGGATCGTAACTGCAAAAGCGCGCAACGTTCTTCCAGGCGATCTTGTCGATGTCGTCATCCGACAGGTTGGCGCCGGTGCACTGTTCGAGCAGGATCTCGGGGGCATCGGGCCACAGCGAATCCGAGTGTGGATAGTCGGTCTCGAACGCGATGATGTCGATCCCGATGT
>DATMUX010000427.1:0-9610 GCA_035563695.1 Acidimicrobiia bacterium | reverse complement strand
CCCGCCGCTCGACGCGGTCGGCGTGCGGCAGGCGGAATTGCTGGCCGACCGGCTGCAACACGACAGCCTCGCAGCCATCTACGTCACGACACTGCAGCGGACGCACGAGACGGCCGCGCCGCTCGCGGAACGGCTCGCGCTGCCGGTCATCGAGGAGCCCGATCTCCGCGAGGTCCACCTGGGCGAGTGGGAAGGCGGCCTGCTGCGCGAGCGGGCCGCGGCGGGCGATCCGCTGTTCCAGCGCATCTTCGCCGAAGAGCGCTGGGACGTGATCCCGGGCGCCGAGCCCCACGACAGCTTCGACGCGCGGGTCTGGCGCGGGTTCCGCCGCATCGTCGAGGCCCATCCCGATCAACGAGTGGCCGCGGTCGCGCACGGCGGCGTGATCGGCCAGCTGCTGCACCGGGTCACGAAGTCGCACCGGTTTGCGTTCGCCGGGTCCGACAACGCGTCGATCAGTGAGGTCGTCGCGGGGCCGGACCGGATCGTGTTGCGGCGCTACAACGATGTCGCGCACCTGCTGCCGTTGCTGCAAGAACGCTGACGAGCACGTCGAGATCGGCGCCGGGGCGGCGCAACCGGGGCGGAAGCTCGACCTGTACCCCGGCACGCGGCGACCGGTTCACGGGGTTCGCGGGATGCACACCGCGCAGGTGCCGCGGGATCACGTCGATGTCGGCGATCCAGCGGTAGCCGGGCAGCCGGCCCGACAGCGTGCGGGCAAGCTGCGCGGCGAGCGCACGATTCGTGCCGCCGAGCAGCGCCGTCGTCCACCGGTCGTCGGCGCCCCGCAACCCACCGAACCCGTGCACCGAGACGATCACATCGACCGCCTCGAGGAACGCGGCCAAACCGCCGGCCACGGATGGGTCGTAGCGGTGTGACGGCACGTGCCACCGCAGGTCGTCGGGCTGCACCACGGCGTAGAAGGACGCACCCGACTCGGAAGCCGCGCGTTCGGCGATCTCCGCAGTGCCCTGCTCGAGCCCACCGTGCAGCGCGCAGAATCCGAACGAGGAACCGACCACGACACGTTCCTCGACACCGGGCGTCGCCAAGAGCGCGTCGAGCACGATGCCAGGCTACGCGACCGGGCTACGCCTCGGGGACGACGAGCACCGGCCATTCGGTGAACTCGAGCACGTGTTCCACTTCGCTGCCCACCAGCGCCCGTCCCGGGCCGCGGCGACCGGTCCGGCCCATCACGATCATGTCGGGCCGGATCGCGCGCGCCCGTTCGAGAATCCGCTCGAACGGCTCACCCTGGTCGACGATCCGCTCCACCTCGACCCCGGCTTCCGCGGCCAGCGTTGTGACCCGCGCGAGCAGCGCCTCGCCGGCGCCGACCAACCGTTCCCCCGACCCGTGCCCGTCGATCGCCTCGTCGACTCGCGCGGCCAGGCCCGAGTCCTCGACCACGAACAACGCGACGACGCGCGCGTGCAGGTCGCGCGCCGTGTTGATCGCGACGTGCGTCGCGGCGGTCGCCGCGACCGACCCGTCGACGCAGAGCAGCAGCACCGTCATGGCGCCGTCTCCCGGGCCCGGGCCCACCGCGCGTGGACGACGTCGTCGCGCTCGCGTTCTTCGAGCTCGATCTCGAGACGGTGCAACGCGTCGACGAGCGCCGGAACGAGCTGCCGCCGCAGCATGCGCAGTCGGCGCCGCGTGGCCCGGAGCTCGCGCTCGACCTCGCGCACCGCGCGCTGCGTCGCGGCATGCTGCACGGCGCGTTCCAACGCGCGCCGATGGGCCCGGGACGCGCCCGCCATCGCCGCCGTCCCGGTGATCTCCGCCGCGGCGAGGTCGTCGGGCAGGCGGCACGCGACCTCGGCCGGGTAGTACGCGCCCATCGAGTTCCGCCACTGCAGCTCGACGCGCGCGGCGGATGGCGGCGTGCCGATCGCGACGACCCGCCGGCCGCGCAACACGACGGCGCGCGCAATCCACGCCTGAGCATCGTGCCACGACTCTTCCCATGCTCGCGCCGTCGACCGTTGGAGCACGAGGAGACGGCGCTGCTCGCGCACGAGCACCCGCTCCTTCTGCTCCAACAGGTCGGTTGCGCGCTGCGCGGTCGCGAGGCGGTCGACGAGCCAGAGCTCGCCACCACGTCCGGGAGGATGGCGCACGCGCATCGCCGGACTCTCAGCCCTCGTCAGGATCCGGATCGAGTTCGGGATCCGCATCAGGATCCGCATCTCGAGGTGCCGGGTGATACGACGCATCGAGGACGGCGGCCGGGACCATCGTGAGCTCGCGGCGCGGCAGTACCGACAACACCCGCCAGACACGCGCGAACGCCTCGTCGATGCTCACGGACTCGTCGCGGCGCTGGGTCACGAGATGACGCTCGAACGCATCGAGGAACGCGAGGTACCGGCGATCGGTCGCGGTGAGCGCGTCGGGCCCGACGAGCTCGGCGAGGTCGCGCACCTGACGCGCCTGCGCGACCGACGCATCGAGCTGCGCCGCCACATCGCGGTGATCGCCGCGCGTCCGGCCGGGACCGACGCCGCGGCGCATCATGCGCGACAGCGACGAGAGGGGGTCGATCGGGGGATACACGCCGCGCGCGAACACATCGGCGGCGAGCACCAGCTGACCCTCGGTGATGTAGCCCGTCAGGTCGGGGACGGGATGGGTGATGTCGCCGGCCGGCATCGTGAGCACGGGTATCTGCGTGATCGAGCCCGGCCGGTCCCGGAGCCGGCCGCAGCGCTCGTAGATCGACGCGAGGTCGCTGTAGAGATATCCGGGATAACCGCGCCGCGCGGGCACGACGCCCCGCGCCGACGCAACCTCGCGCAGCGCCTCGCAGTAGCTCGTCATGTCGGCCATGACCACGAGCACGTGATACCCGCACTCGAACGCGAGATGCTCGGCCACGGTCAACGCGATCCGGGGTGTCAACAGGCGCTCGACGATCGGGTCGTCGGCCGTGTTCACGAACAGGGCCAGGTCACCCGTCGCAGCCCGCTCCTCGAGCACGTCGCGCACCATCGCGGCGTCGGTGTGTGTCACGCCCATCGCCGCGAACACGACGCAGAACGCCTCCCGCGCGACGTGGGCCTGCGCGGCGATCTGCGCCGCGAGCTCGAGGTGCGGGAGGCCGCCCACTGAGAACACCGGCAGCTTCTGGCCCCGCACGAGCGTCGTCATCACGTCGATCGCGGCGACGCCGGTGAGCACGGGATCGGACGGTGTCAGGCGCGCGACCGGATTGATCGGAGCTCCCGTCACCTCGCGTTCGGGTCCGGCGAGGACCGGCGGTCCGCCGTCGATCGGCTCGCCCCGGCCGTTCCACACGCGTCCGAGCCACGCCTCGCCGACCTTCACCCGCGCCGGTGTACCGAGGAACGCGACGCTCGTCTCGGCCGGGCGTATGCCCGACGTGCCTTCGTAGACCTGGACGACCGCGGCGTCGTCGTCGACGTCGAGCACCACCCCGCGCCGGTGCTCGCCCGATGCGAGGCGGACCTCCGCGGCTTCGTCCCAGCCGACGCCGCGCACTCCGCGCACGTGCAGGAGCGGGCCTTCGACTCCGGCGACGCGCGTGTACTCGATCGGCGCCTCTCTCATCGCAAGGTCTCCAGCGCGTTTCGCGTGCCGGCCGTGATCTCGTGCACGGCATCGGCATCGTTCGGTCCGGCGGTGTCGCGCGCGTGAATGGCCGAGCTCATGTCGAGCTCTTCGATCAACGCGCTGGAGACACCGAGCTCGAGCAGCTCCAGGCACGCGTCGTAGATCTCGAGCACCATCTGCAGGAGGGCGGCCTGCTTCTCGGGTCCACAGAACGCGTCGTTGTCGCTGAGCGCGCTCTGCTGGAGCACGCCTTCGCGGAACAGGCGCGCACAGTGGAGGATCACGCGTTCACGGTCCGGGAGCGCGGCCGCACCGACGAGCTCGACGAGCGATTCGAGGCGCTCGGCGTCCGCCAGCAGCGTCAGCGCGCGAGCCCGTGACTCGGGCCAGCGCTCATCGCCGTGTTCGACGTGCCCGCGCGCGAGCAGATCGGCGTCACGCGAGAACGAGCCGTGCCAGCTCACCGCGGGATAGTGGCGCGCGTACGCGAGGTCACGATCGAGCGTCCAGAAGCAGCGCACGAACCGTTGCGTGTGCGCGGTAACCGGTTCGGTGAGGTCGCCTCCCGGAGGTGAGACCGACGCGATCACCGTCACCGAGCCTGTGCTGCCGCTCAGGGTCTCGACCCGGCCGGCGCGCTCGTAGAACGCGGCCAGCGATGACGCCAGGCTGGCCGGATAGCCCTCTTCGGCCGGCAGCTCTCCGGAGCGCGACGCGAACTCGCGCATCGCTTCGGCCCAACGCGAGGTCGAGTCTGCGATCAGCACGACGTCGTTGCCCATGTCGCGGAAGTACTCCGCGACCGTCATCGCCGTGTAGATGCTCGCCTCGCGTGCCATCATCGGCATGTTCGACGTGTTGGCGATCAGCACCGTCCGCTCCGACAGCAACCGGCCCGACCGCGGATCCACGAGGCGGGTGAGGTCCTCGAGGACGTCGGCCATCTCGTTGCCGCGCTCACCGCAGCCGACGTAGACGATGACGTCGGCGTCGCACCACTTCGCAATCTGCTGCAGCAGCATCGTCTTGCCCGTACCGAATCCGCCGGGGACGGCGGCGGTGCTCCCCCGCGCGACCGGATAGAGCAGATCGAGCACGCGTTGTCCCGTGGCGAGGGGGGCGGCGTCGGTCAAGCGGTCGCGGAAGGGCCGGCCGCGCCGCACCGGCCACGACTGCATGAGGGGGACGGTGACGTCGCCGATGCGGGCGATCGGCGCGTGGGCGTCGATCCGGCCGGCAGAGGCGCGCCACGCGATCCGCCCCCCGCAACCGGGCGGAACGAGCAATCGGTGCTCGAAACCCGGACGCTCGTCGACGACGGCGAGCACCTGACCCGGCGTCACGGTGTCGCCCGCCTCGACCGCCGGCCGCAGCTCCCAGTCGCGGCCGTCGTGGTCGGGGGTCCGGCCCGGGTGCAGGAGGTCACCGGCGGCGACGAGGGGTCGCAGCAGGCCGTCGAACACGCCGCCGAGCAGGCCGGGACCGAGTCGCGCCGACAGCGGCCGGTGCAAGCTGCGCGCCGGCGCGCCCGACGCGAGGCCGCCGGTGTACTCGTGCACCTCGGCGGTCGCACGCGTGCCCTGCACCGCGATGACCTCACCGGCGAGTCCGAGATCGCCGACCTCGACGAGATCGAGCAGCCCGACTCGATCCAACGACTCGATCTCGACGAGAGAGCCGTTCACGCGCACCACACGCGCCCCGTTGCCGTTCATCACAGCAACGCCTCGATCTCGTCTCCCATGTCGGCGAGCACCAGCGCGGCGAGCACGGGCAGCGTGTACTCGACGCGTCGTCCGTCGCGTTCACCGATCACCCCGCCGACCCCGGGTGGATCGCGGACCACGATCGCGCCCGCACCGAGCTGGGCCCGAACACGCGCCGCGAGCCCGTCGAGCAGGACCGGGTAGTCGGACGCGTCGCGGAGTGCCAGCACGGCGGCGCGCACTCGCTCGGCGATCTCGTTCGTGATCGCCCGCCGGGCATCGAGGACGGTCGCGGCGACGTCGCGGCGCAACCGTGCTCGATATGACGCGAGCGTCGCGTCGGCGAGCGCCTCGCCGTCGCGTCGCGCCTGCTCGACGAGCGCCTCCCCGTCACGGCTCGCGGCAGCGAGGTGCGCGTCGACCTCCCGCCGGGTCGATGCCAACGATGCCGCGCGTACGGCGGCCACGCTCGATCGCAACGCGTGGTCGAGCGGCGCGAGCGCGGCATCGAGCGAACCCTCCGCCGGCGTCATGGTGGACTCACCGCGGTCAGGAGTTGCGGCCGCTCGTCCAGGCGATCGCGCAGCCGGTCGGCGGCCCGCGGCGTGAGCACGAGCACCGAGACGTCGTCGGGGAGCGCATCCCACGCGGCATCGATCGCGGCGTGATCACCGACGCCGAACACGAGCGCGCCCGCGAGCGCGAAGCCTCCGACGAGCGCCGGCTCTCCGAGCACGGCGACGCGGCTCATGTCTTGCCGATCAGGATGATCGCGACGATCAGCCCGTAGATCGCGATGCCCTCCGCGAGTCCGACGACGACGAGTGCTCGACCGAACAGCTCCGGCCGCTCGCTCACCGCGGCGAGCGCGGCCGAGCCCGTGTACGCGACGGCGATCGCCGCGCCGAACGATGACCCGGCGACCGCGATCGCGGCGCCGATGAACGCGGCGTTCGTCGACGACGAGGACGATGATGACGACGTCGCGGACGGGCGCGCCGGCTCGGATGCGACGGGAGTTGCCGGGCGCGGCGTCGCCGCCCGGCCGGGACGTGCCAGCACGACGAGCACGAGCATCGAAAGCCCCGCGACGAGCAGCACCCCGCTCAACACGCGGAGGCGCCGAAGGCCGCGCGCCCGGTCGCGCCCGAGCGCGACCGTGACCCAGGAACCGATCAACACGGCCGGCAGCGCGATCAGCCAGAGATACACGAGTCCTCCTCCGTCTCGATGGCGGCCGCACGCGGGATGTACCAAGCGTGGAATGGGCGGCCCTGCTCGCCGAAGATGCGCGAGAACAGCTCGTAGTACTCGAGGCGCAGCGCCTGGACGCCCACGACGAGCGCCTCGAGCGCGAACGCCGCGAGGTTGCCGACGACGAACAGGGCGATCGCGGCGAGGGCCGCGCCGCCCGGGCCCCACAGCGCCGTGGTGCCGTCCCACACGACGGCCCCGATCGCGGCGGCCGTCAGCCCGAATGCCGCGAGCCGAGCGAACGACACGACGTTCGAACCCATGCGCACGACGCCGTCGACCGACTCGACCGTGGCCTGGGCGGCACCCGCGCCGTGACCGCCCGCGGCGGTGTATCTCCCGACGAACACGAGCACGACACCGACGCCGACGAGCACGCCACCGGCAACCGTGATCGCCTCGACGCCCTCGTACAATCCGATCACGAGCAGTCCGAGCCCCGCGTACGAGCACAGTCCCGCGAGGCCCGAGGGTTCGTAGACCGCGACGCGCATGCCGCCTTCGCGCCAGCGGTTCACGGAGCCGATCACATAGCTGACGGCCAGGAGCGCGGCGCCGACCGCGAGGCCTGCGACGAGGAGCCGTACGGGCTCGTCGAGCGGCCGGAGCCACACGGCCGGGAGCACGTGCGTCGGACCGAAGAACTCGCCGTACGCGACGCCGAACAGCGTGGCCGAGACACCGGCGGCGACGGCGAGTGCCCAACCCGGTCGCATCCGGCCGATCAGCCCGCGGCCCGTGCGCGCCCAGAGCCCGAGCCCGATCAACAGCAGGCCGCGGCCGGCGTCGCCGAACATCATGCCGAACATCACGGCGAACGCGAACGCGGCGAACGGCGTGGGATCGACGTCGGCGTAGCGCACGGTCCCATACGTGTCGATCAGCAGCCGGAAGGGCGCGACGCGGCTGCGCGGCGCGAGCAATGTCGGCGGCTCGACGCCGAGCGGAGCGGGGAGATCGACGGCGACGCCGCCGAGGGGTTCGACCCGCGCGCGTAGCTCCGGCAGCGCCGCCGCGGGCGTCCAGCCGAGGAGCGCGCTCACCCGCCCGTGGGCCAGGGCGCCGCCCGAGTAGTGGTCGAGCTCGTCGTTCGCCTCCCCGGCGCCCGTCGCGGCGGCGTCGGGCACCGGATCGAGATCGACGGTGCCCGCGTCGGCCACCTCGGAGAGCACGGCGCGCATCGTCTCGCGCGGCGCGACCAACGCGATCCGGCTCATCGCGACGCGCCCGATGCGCTCACGCGACGACATCGGCGAGGTCCTCGCTCGATGCTTCGGTCCGCGTTGCGAGGTCGAGCGCGGCCGCGGTGCGCCAGGCGTCGGCCAAGCGGCGCGCGACGGCGCCGACCACGACGTCGATCCCCGGTTGCACGCGTCGCAACAGCCGTTCGCCGTCGCGATCGACGCGCCGCCACCACGTCGCTTCCGCCCTCCACAACCCTTCGAGGTCGAGGTCGGCGACATCGACATCGTCGAACACCCACCGCGCCGCGTCGGGAAGCGCGTCGACGAGCTCGCGCACGCTGGTCGCGTGCAGCGCATCACGACCCAGCTGGGACGCGCGGCGCGTCAGATCGGCGTCGAGGTTTTCGATGGTCGAGGCACGCCTGCGCGCGAGCACGAGGGCCGCCGCACCTGCGCCCCACGGAGCGGCGCCGCGGATCTCCTCCAACCGTCGCGCCCACTCGAGCCGCAAGCTCGACAGGATGTGCGCCCGGTCGTCGGATTCCGGGTCGCGCCACGCCGACCGCCGCAGCGCGCCCCGCAGTTCGTGTGCCGACGTCGCGTCGCGCACGCGCGGCCACGCGGTCGCGAGCAATCCGAGATCGAACACGGGTTGTGGTTCACCACCGGCCAGTCGCACGAGCCGGCTCTCGATGTTGTCGATCTCGAAGTACGCCGCGAACGTCCGCATCGCCGCGACACCCGCAGGCGGCAGCCAGCCGGCGAGGACGCGCAGGTCCCAGAGCGCGGTCGCCCAGACGGCGTGCTGAGCTTCCTCGACCGTGGTCGTTCGGGCCAGGGCGTCGGCATACGCCGAGTCGGACAGCCCGCGCGCACGCTGCGCGATCACCGCGCGTGCTCGGTCGATCCCGAGCCGATGCCGCGCGAGCTGCCGGGCCCGGACGCTGCCCGCGACCCATCCCGCGCCCATCAGGGCGCCCCGGGTACGGGCTCGTCGCTCGCCGACCGCGCGAACGCGCGCACGCGCTCGACGGCCGCGTCGACGACCTCGGTCATCGCGGCCCGAGCCCGCCGGTCGAGTTCGGCCGCCGCGCGGGCAGCCCGCGCGCGGCGGTCCTCGGCATCGAGCTCGAGGTCACTACGTCGCCGAGCGGCCGCGGTCGCACGCGCCGTCGCGGCTGCCTCGCGGGCATCGGCCCGCACGCGGTTCGCCTCCTGCTCGGCACGCGCCGCGACCTCGGCCGCCTCGCGCACGGCGTCCTGCTCGACGCGCCGGAGGTCGACGTCGACGCGGTCGAGGTGGGTAAAGATTCCGGCGAGCTCGGCGCGGCGCCGGGCGTCGGGGTCGGCCGGCACCGCGGCGCGCGTCGCGGGCGCGCCCGGGGGCCCGACCACACGGCGGATCCGATTCCACCAGTCCACAGGTCCGGGCATGGTCCGCGCACCTCGACTCGCAGGCTGCACTCGACGCTTCGAGCAGCTTGGCCCCCGAGCCGGGCGGATGATCAGGGCCGAAGGACCAGGGCGATCCCGCCTGTGACCCAAATCGCCGTCACGGCCGCGCCTCGAAGCCGGCGCCGGCCGGAACGACGTGCCCGAACAGGCGGCCCTGGCCGAAATCGCAACCGGCGTCGACGACCTCGGCGAGCTGGCGCTGCGTCTCGACACCGACCGCGATGACCGGGAGGTCGAGCGCGTGTCCCATCGCCACCGTGGCCCGCAACGCGCGCGCCCGGCCCGGCACGACCGCGGCGTCGTGAACCAGCCGGCGAGAAAGTCGCAGCTCGTCGAAACCGAGCTCGACGATGTCCTGCACCTCGCTGCCCCGGTCGAGATCGGTCAGCACGGTGCGCACGCCCAGCGCGCGCGCCGCGTTCAACG
>DATMUX010000426.1:0-2445 GCA_035563695.1 Acidimicrobiia bacterium | reverse complement strand
GATCGACGTCGAGCTCTTCCGCCTGCACAACGCCCGCACGCTCGAGCGGCTCGCGCGCGGCGACGACATCGGTGCCGAATCGAGCCTCGTGAAGCTGTTCTGGGCGAACGTCAGCCAGCGGCTCGCGGAGACGGCCGTCGCCGCACTCGGGCCGGAAGCGCTGCTCACGCCGGGGCGGTGGGCGAGTCGTTTGCTGTCGACGCGCGCGAATTCGATCATGGGCGGCACGAGTGAGATCCAGCGCAACGTCATCGGTGAGCGCCTGCTCGGTTTGCCGCGGGAAGGACGGTGATCATGATCGATCCGCTCGACCTCGTCGATCCCGTGCGCTACGCGCGCCGGGGCTATCCGCACGACGTGTGGACGCGGCTGCGGGCCGAAGCGCCCGTCGCGTACATCGAGGCGCCGGGGTTCAAGCCGTTCTGGGCGATCACGAAGCACGCCGACATCCTGCAGATCTCGGCGCAGCCGCAGCGGTTCTCCAACGCGCAGGGCATCACCCTCGCGCGTGAGGGAGCCCCGCCGGTGCCGCCGTCGGAAATCCTCGTCCTGCTCGACCCGCCGAAGCACGGGCCCATGCGGCGGCTCGTGATCGGGCGCTTCACGCCGAAGGCGGTGCGCAAGAAGCTCGGGGACATCGAGCGCATCGCGGTCGACGTGATCGACCGGGCCGCGCCCACCGGTTCGTCGGGCGACCTCGAGTTCGTCGAACGCATCGCGGCGCCGTTCCCGCTCGCGTTGATCGCGTGGATCCTCGGCGTGCCGCCATCCGACTGGGACCACCTCTTCCGTCTCAGCAACGAGGTGATCGGCAAGGACGATCCCGAGTTCCGCCACGCCGGCGAGTCGCCCGGGCAGACCATGAAACGGGCGCGCGGCGAGATCCACCGCTACTTCGAGGGTCTGGTGGCCGAGCGCCGCGGCGATCCGGGCGACGACCTCGTCAGCGAGCTCATCCAGGGCACCGTCAACGGCGCGCCGCTCACCGACGAGCAGCTCCTTTCGTACTGTGAGCTGTTCATCGAGGCGGGCAACGAGACCACGCGCAACGCGATCAGCGGCGGCGTGCTGGCGTTCTGCGAGCATCCCGCCGAATGGGAGAAACTGCGCGCGAATCCCGACCTGCTGCCCGACGCCGTCGACGAGATCCTGCGCTGGGTGAGCCCCATCAGTCACTTCACGCGCGTCGCGACCGAGGACTACGAGCTGCGCGGGATGACGATCCGTGCGGGCGACCAGCTCGCGCTCTACTACGCGTCGGCGAACCGCGATGAAGACGTGTACCGCGACCCCTTCGCGTTCCGCGTCGACCGTCGCCCGAACCCGCACCTCGCGTTCGGCTTCGGCGAGCACTTCTGCGTGGGGGCACACCTCGCGCGCGTCGAGATCGAGACCGTGTTCCGGCACCTGCTCAACCGTCTCGACGGCTTCGAGCTGTCGGGGTCGGTCGAGCGGCTCGAATCGGCGGTCAACGGCAGTATCAAGCGCCTCCCGCTCCGCTACCGGGCGGAGTGACGGGCCCACGTTCGAGAGGGGACACGATGGAACTTCGACCATTCGGGCAGACCGGCCTCCAGGTCTCGGCCGTCGGGTACGGCTGCTGGGAGATCGGCGGTGGCTACGGCGACATCGAGGCGGAGGAGTTCGACCGCGCGGTCGGTCGCGCGCTCGACCTCGGCATCAACTGCTTCGACACGGCCGAGGGCTACGGCATGGGCGCGTCGGAGCGGGGCCTGGCGCAGGCGCTCGGCGGCCGGCGCGACGAGGCGATCATCGTCACGAAGTTCGGCATGAACTACAAGGACATGCCGAACCTGCGCGACAGCAGCCCCGAGCGCGTACGCGCGTCGATCGACAAGAGCCTGAAGAACCTCGGCACCGACTACGTCGACGTCTACCTCGTCCACTGGCCCGACCGGCTGACGCCGTTCGAAGACACGATGAGCGCGCTCGACGACATCGTGCGCGAGGGGAAGGTGCGCTTCGTCGGCCTGTCGAACTTCAAGCTCGACGAGATCGAGGCGTGCATGGCGGTGCGGCGTGTCGACGTCGTGCAGTACGGCTGGAACATGTTCGACCGGCGCATGCAACGCGAGATCCTGCCGTACTGCGAGGAGCACGGCGTCGGGTTCATGGCGTACGGATCGCTCGCGTTCGGTCTATTGACGGGGACGTTCACCGAGGACCACGACTTCGGCAGTGCCGACTGGCGGGCGCGCCAGGGCAACATGGGCGCCATCAAGATGTTCGCGGCGATCTTCGGTCCCGAGAAGTTCAAGGACAACGTGCGCGCGGTGGAGGAGCTGAAGGGCATCGCGGCGCGCTACGGCAAGAGCCTGCCGCAGCTCGCGCTGCGCTGGGCGATCACGAACCCGGTCATCAGCACGGCGCTGGTCGGCTGCCGCGCGGTCGCCGAGGTCGAGGACAACGTCGGCGCGATCGGTT
>DATMUX010000425.1:0-3181 GCA_035563695.1 Acidimicrobiia bacterium | reverse complement strand
CGCCGCCGCCGGGTGCACCGCACGGTGGCGCGGATGGTGCACGGGCAGGTCGATACCGACCACCGCGAGCCGCGTGGCGAGCGAGTTCTGCACGTGCGGCGGTAGTGAACCCGTCGACGCGGCGGCGGCGGTACCGCCGATCATCGCCATCACCGCGATCGCGGCCGCGAACCGCACGGAATGCCGCTTGGTCACCCGCGACAGTGGTGACGGCTCGATCGGCGCCCGGGCCTCGTCGACGGCAGCCGCGATGCGCGCAATCATCGCGTCATCGCCGATGAGCTCATCCACGGAACCGGGGCGTCGGGCGATGCGCACGAGCTCGACGACCTCCGCGAACTCTTCGTGTTCCAGGCCGATCTCGCCGGCGCGCCCGAAGACCGTGTCGGCCACGGCGGCGTCCCAGTCGATGTCGAACGGCCCGGCGGCGAAGTCGGCCGTCACGGCCGCACCCGTTCCTGCTCGAAGATTCGCTGGAGCCGGCGCAGGGCGCGATGTTGGGCGACGCGCACCGCGCCCTTGCTCTTGCCGACGATCTCCGCCACCTGCCAGACGTCGAGCTCCGCGAGCACGCGGAGCAGCACGATCTCGGCCTGGTCCGGCGGAAGGTGCCGCACGAGCAGCTCGATTGCGCCTTGCGCGGTGAGGCGCTCTACGGCCGCGTCCTCGATCCCGACGTCCTCACGGGCGGCATGGTCGCCGGTGAGCGCGTCGGTCCGCGCCTGTCGAGCCTGACGCCGGTGATGATCGACCACGCGCCGGCGCGCGATCGTGAACAGCAAGGCACGAAACTCGTCGATCGATCCGCTGAAGTCGGGCAATCGACGCGCGATCGCCAGCCACACCTCCGACGCAACGTCTTCGGCCATGGGACCGACGTGATGGCGTAGGTAACGAAGCAGCTGTGGGTGCAGCGCGCGATAGACGACACCGACCGCGGCATCGTCTCCGCGGCACGCGTCCGCCAGCGCAACCTCGAGCGGTTCGGCCAACATCTCGCCATTATTGCCCGGCGGGTGTCGTACGGCGGCGCATCTCACGCGGCGCGTCCGACGTGACGCGGTTATGCGCACGCACTCCGGTCAGCGCGTCCGGCCCGACGTAACGGTCGGCCGGCACGGGCGATGTTCATCGCGGCTGGGTGCCTCGTCTCGTTCCCGCCCGCCCAAGCGAGACGAGGCGACCAGCCGTTTCCGCGGGCGCCGTTGCTGCGCCACCGCGACGCGCGGCGAGCGGGCCAGGCTGGACCGCCGTCTATCATGCGGCTTCCAGGAACTGGCACTTCGGCGCGGCGCCCCGCCCTGCCGTCTTCTCGAATGGTGGAAACCCGCATGAACGCGGCAGTGCCCCCCGCGTCGTCCGAATCCGCGAATGCGGCGCGAACGCGCGATATCGGTCACGCCGCCGGGCGGCCGCGAGGCGACCGGGACACATGAGCACCACCCGGCGCACATCGACGCGGAACAAGAGACGAAGCGTCGCCAAAGCCGCCGCCGACGTGCAGTTGCTCGACGCGCGCGACTGGCGAGCCGCGGCGCTCGTCACCTCCGGGGCGCTGGTGCTCTTCGCCGCGACCTTCTCACCGAGTGTCGGACTCGGTGACGCGCCCGAGACCGTCACCGGCATCAAGTCGCTCGGCATCCTCCATGCACCCGGCTACGCCACGTACGTCGTCAGCGCGCGCCTCTTCGGGGAAGTCGTGCGACTGGGCAGCTGGTCCTTCCGCGTCAACCTCTTCAGCGTCGTCTGCGCGGCCGTGGCGATCGGCCTGAGCTCCCTGCTCGCGAGGGGATTCGGTGCGGGGCGGGCCGGCGCGGGCATCGCCGCGTTCATCCTCGCATCGTCTGCGTCGTTTTGGTTCAATGCCGGGTTCGCGAAGCACTTCGCCTTCTCGGGGCTGTTGTTCACCGCGACCGCGTTCTGCATCGTGCTCTACCGTCAACGAAGGCGCACGCGGCTGCTGGTCTTCGCCGGCGTGTTGCTGGGCGCAGGTGTCGGTGCATCGTGGCAGGTGCTCGTCGTCCTCGCGATCGGGCTGGTCGCGCTGCTCGCCGTCGAGCGACCGCGACCTTCCCTGCGCGCCACCCTCGCAGCTGCGGCCGCCGGCGTCGTCAGCGGCACGATCACGTGCGCGTTCATCGTGCTGCGCGCCGCGCAGGATCCGGCCATGAACTTCGGCGGCGCAAGGACGGCAGCCCGTCTCGCCGAACTGCTCTCGACCAGTGACTTCCGGGGCACGACGGCGGCGGGCACGACGAGCGGCACGAACGTTGTCGGCGGCGCCGGTTCGTACTTCGCGGTCGTCGCACGTGATCTGGGCCTCGGCGCGATCACACTGGCAATCATCGGCGCCTTCGTCGTGTGGCAGCGGCGGCAGCTCGGTCCGGCGCTGTTCTTCCTCGTCGTCGGCCTCGGCAACATCCTGGCCGTCAGCACGTTCCCCGGTGCGGATCTGATCACAGGCTTCTACACCGTGCTGGCCCGTGGTGCGCATGTGCTCGGAGCCGCGATCGTGGTCACCATCCTCGCGGGCATCGGCGCGACGCGGGTGTTCGACTGGGCGCGCGATTGGGGATCCGAACACGACGCGTCATGGGCCCGCAACGCCGCGATCGTGGTCGTAATCGCCGCGGTCATCGTTCCATCGGTGATCGTGCACTACACGTACGCCAACCCCCGGACGCCGACGTTCGCCGACATGTACGCGCGCGCCGCCCTGCAAGACGTCGCGCCGCACGGCGTCTTCCTCGCCGCGGGATGGGAGTTCGCGCAACCGTTGGTCTACTCGCAGACGGTCGAGGGTGAACGTCGCGATGTGGTCGTGCTGAGTGTGGACACACTCACCAAGCAGTGGTATCGCGATCAGGTCGTCGAGCGGTTCGGCCTCGATCCGAAGCTGCGCACGTTGCCCGACAAGAACCTGCTTCCGAGCGTGATCTCGATCCTTCGCCTCACGCGACCCGTGTACATCGACACGTACCTGGCCCAGTACCTCGGCAGCGCGGTCGGCTATTCGTGCGCAGGGCTCGCCTGCGAGATCGTCGACGGCCAGGGACCCGTCGCGGCCGGGGATGTGCGAGCGCGGTCCCAGGCGCTCCACGCGGCGGAGCTGCACGACGGCCTGCTCGCCTCGCGCCACGCGCAGTTCCCGAACTACATCTTCTACTTCTTCCACGAGCGT
>DATMUX010000424.1:0-2379 GCA_035563695.1 Acidimicrobiia bacterium | reverse complement strand
TCGTCGCCGCCACCGGCACCACGACGATCACCGTGAAGGCGGGTCTCGGCCCGATCACGCTGAAGAGCCCGATCGTCTTCCCCGACGACGACAACACCTCGGTGACCCTCCACGGGAACGGGATCACCATCAATGCGAACGGGCAGTCCTCCGGCCTCGTCTCGCTCGGCGACGCCTTCGCGTTCGACCACTTCACGCTCACCGGTGTGGGTGGGAGCATCAGCGGCAAGACCGGCGGCGCGATCATCGCCGAGGGCGGTTCGCTCGGCGTGTCGAACTGCACGCTGAAGTCGAACGCGGTGCACGCGGTCGGACAGGACGCGGGAGTGTTGCTGAGTGAGGGCGGCGACCTCAGTGTCTCGTCGTGCACCCTCAGCGGCAACACGGTACGCAGCGATACGCATGGCGACGCGGGCGTCGTGGTCTCCGAGGGCGGCGCGCTCGACGCTTCCGGGTGCACGGTCAGCTCGAACACGGTCAAGGCCGCGGGCGACGGCGCAGCCATCCTGAGCGAGGGTGGCGCACTCGTCGTGGCTTCGTGCAAGACCACCGCCAACGCCGTGACCGCGGGAGGCGACGCGGGCGGCGGCGCGAACTCTGAGGGCGGTGCCGTCACGTTCCGCTCCGTGACCGCCACGTGCAATGCCGCGACCGGCGGCGGCGACGCGGCCGGCGGGCTGCTCTCCGAGGGGGGAGATGTCACGATCAGCGGCTCGACCGTAGCGGGCAACAAGGGTGCGTCGTCGGGCGACGGGGACGCCGAGAACCAGATCCTGAGCGAGGGGCCGAAGCCGGTGATCACGTCGTCGACCGTCTCGGACGACACCAGCGTCTGCAAGGTGGCGAGCGAGGCATCCACGACCACGACCACCACGACCACGACGACGACCACCACCGTGGCGCCCGCAACGACCGCGGCGACCGTCGCCGCGGCGGCCGAGCTGCCGCGCACCGGCGGTGGCTCGGGGTTCATGCTGCTCGCGGGTCTCGCGACGCTGATCGCCGGAGCCACGTTGCTGGGGGCTTCGGCGCTGCGGACGCGGCGCCGCGCCCGAACCTGACGGGGGAGTGGTCAGCGCACCGGCAGGACCCGATCGAGCTGCGCCCGCACCGCGGCGTGCGCGACGGCGATCGGGTAGCCGGCGCGCCGGGCGCAGTCGGTTTCGAGCCGTTCGAACAGGTCGGCACTGCACCGGAGCGCGCGCGCGACGTCGTCCGCGTCGTACATCGCCGACGCGGCCCGTAGCTCGCGCAGCTCGGTGTCGCCGGCCCAGCGCTCGAGGAACCGGCCGCGGTGCCACGTGTCGGCGGCCGGGTCTTGCAGCCGCACGTTCCACGCGAGCAGCTCGACGATGCGCTCCTGCAGCGCGCCGTCGCACGACGTCTTCGCAACCCACACCTCGCCGCGGCGCAGCTTCTTCGCCGCGCCGAGCAGGGAGAACCAGAACGCGTGCGACAGCGTTCGGTAGGCCGTCACGGAGATCGATTCGGCAGGCACGGACGGTCCGGCAGAAACGCGTTCGAGCATCGACGCCCGGCCGAGCTTGTCGACCAGGACTCGCACGCCTCGTCCGAGCACGGCGCGCACGTGCGGATCGTCGATCACGTCGTCGAGGGCCGCGGCGAGCTCGGCCGGAACGACGTTGAAATCGACGTCGATCCCCGACTCGAACAGGACGCGCCGTTCCCAGCCGCCGCCCACCGCCGAAGGCTCGACGACGGTCAGCAGCACCGGTCCGAACTCGTCGAGCCAGTCGCTCGAGTCGAGGTAGCGCGCGGGCTCGTCGACGAGCACGCCGAGATCGATGTCGGACCATTCGTCGGCCGGCACATCGACGCGCGCGTGCGAGCCCAGGAGCAGCACCGCCTGCACGTCGCCGCTCGACTGCGCCCACGCGACGATCCGATCGAGCATCTCGCCGACCGGAGTGCTGCCCGTGCTCGTGGGCACGCGTCTCGCGCCGTTACGGGTTCACGACGATGCTGGCCGCGCCCACCTGCTCGCCCTGAGGGCTGTACAGCGTGACCCACAGCGTGCCCGACTGCGCGGCGAGGGTCGAACCGTCGATGCGCGCTCCCTGCTGGATCTGACCGCCGGCGGGAATCGTGTCGGGCGGCGCGAACTCGTTGACGAGGTAGGTGCCGTTCGCGTCGGCGAGCACGTAGTACCAGCCGTTCGTGTCGTCGTCCTCGTCGCCCGTGTTCTCGAGCGAGTACTGGAACCACACGTCCTGAGGCGACGAGGCGCTGATCTCGTTGGGGTCGGCCCACGGCGTCGTGCCGCTCGCGATCTGCGTGTTGGCGGGCATGTGGATGTCCTCCTCGGAGCGATGGCGGGCACACCGTAGCCTCGGCGGGAATCCACGTCACGGGGCGCCC
>DATMUX010000423.1:0-5797 GCA_035563695.1 Acidimicrobiia bacterium | reverse complement strand
CCGCCCGCCTCGACCACGCGATCGATCTCTTCCGCCGCAACATCGCGCCTGTCATCGTCGTGACCGGAGGCAAGCAGCCGGCCGACGTGTTCACCGAGGCCGGCACCGGCGCGAGCTATCTGCACGAGCACGGCATTCCCGACCGCGCGATCCTGCGCGAGACGACGGGGCGCACGTCGTGGGAGTCGCTCGCGGCCGCCGCCCGGTTCCTCAAGCAGCGCGGGCGCACGCGCGTGGTGCTCGTGTCGGACCCGTACCACTCGGCCCGCATCGCCGACATCGCGCGCGAGGTCGGGCTCGACGCGGTGACCTCGCCGACGCGCACGAGCCCGATCAAGGGGGCCGGCGAGTGGCGGCGGTTCCTCACCGAGACGATCCGGGTCGCGGCGGGCCGCTTCTTCGGCTACGGGCGCCTCGACCGTCACCGCCAAGTCGAGAGGCTCGTGCCGGGACTCGCTACACTGTGCGTTCCGTTGCGGCGCCTTTCGGGGCGCCGTCGCGGTGCCCTCTCGGGGGTGCTTTCGGGGGTGGTGTAATCGGCAACACGACAGGTTCTGGCCCTGTTATTGGGGGTTCGAGTCCTCCCCCCCGAGCACGGCCCCGGCCAGGCGGAGACGCTGCGAGCCCCGTTCGTCTAGCGGCCCAGGACGCCAGGTTCTCATCCTGGTAACACGGGTTCAAATCCCGTACGGGGTGCCAAAGAAGGTCTGAGCGCCGCTCGGACCTTCTTTTTCTTTTCGCCCAATTTCGTCACGCAGAGCGCGAACACGCACGTCGCGACGCGGTACGCGTGTGCCCCGCACGCGACGACGCAGTCGACGTCGAACGACGTGCACGCGCACCGCCGTCACGCGCGCGTCGCGTCATTGCGTGACGCGTATCTCGTCGCCGCGAACGTGCAACGTGCACGGCAAGCCGATGAGCGCGAACGCGTCGCGCGTCGCGAATGTGCTGGTCACGATGTTGACGACGTCGCCGCGATGTTCGCCCGTCGTGATCGTGCACTCGAGTGCGATGCCGTCGTCGCGCGTCTGCGCCCACACGATGAACGCGTCGTAGGTGCCGTCGTCGAGCGCGCTCATGAACGCATCTCGCGATCACGCGCGTATTCCTCATGCGCGCCGTCGCGCATCCGATGATCATCGCACGAGTCGCGCAACGAGTGGTGGATGTCACGCGCGTTCCGTGAGAAATGCTTGACCTTCGCGTGTGAATACGTTCTCATTGCGGGAACACACGCGGTGCGTGGAGGTTTTGTCGTGAACAAGGGCGAGCTCGTCGACGCGATTGCGAGCAACGCGAACCTGAGCAAGACGGATGCTGAGAACGCGCTCAACGCGTTCATCAACACCGTGCAATCGTCGGTTGCCGCGGGCGACAAGGTGACGCTCCCGGGTTTCGGCACGTTCTCGCCTGCGTTGCGCAAGGCGCGAACCGGCATGGATCCACGCACCCGCCAGCCGGTGCAGATCCCCGAGCGCAAGAGCGCCAAGTTCTCCGTGGGCTCCAAGTTCAAGGCCCAGGTGCAGGGTTCCTGACCGAGTAGGGCGCGAGGTCGCACTCCCTCGCGGACCGAGTGACACCGAAGTTCGAACTTCCCCGAGTGAGAGCTCTCTAGAAAGGTGGTGACCGTGCCTCCGGCGAAGAAGGCAACGAAGAGAAGGGCTGCCAAGAAGGCTCCGGCCAAGCGCAAGGCCGCGAAGAAGGCGCCCGCGAAGCGGAAGGCGACCAAGCGGAAGTCGACCGCGAAGAAGACAACGAAGCGGAAGGCCGCCAAGAAGGCTCCGGCCAAGCGCAAGGCCGCGAAGAAGGCGACCAAGAAACGCAAGGCCGCGAAGAAGGCCCCGGCCAAGAAGCGTCGTCGCAAGGCGACGAAGAAGGCCGCAACGAAGGCTCCGGCCAAGAAGCGTCGTCGTCGCAAGGCGACGAAGAAGGCCGCGCCCGCGAAGCGTGCGACCCGTCGCACCGCGCGCAAGCGCACGACCAAGAAGGCCTGAGACTCGCCTTCGAGCGTTTCGACAAGGAGGCCCGGGTCTTCCCCGGGCCTCCTTGCGCGTCCGCGTTTAGGCGCGCCGGCGTTGCCGGCTCAGAGGTCGTCGACCCGGGCGAAGATCTCCGCGCCGCGCAGTCCCGCCCGCAGGCCCGCGGTTCGGGCCTCGTCGCGCAGACGCCCGGCGAAGGCGGCGCGCTGTTCGGCGGGTGCGTCGTCGATCCCCATCGTGGAGCGCCACTGGCTCCGGTGCGCGAGGAGCGCCTCGATCTTGCGGTCGACGAAGCCGTCGACGCGTTCGACGTGGTCGACGCGGCCCGGCTCGAAGCACAGCAACGTCGAGGGGCGATGCGGCGCCAGCCCCTGATCGGGAAAGAAGTGGGGATCGCGCGCCGCGACGATCGCGGCGACGGTGAGCTCTCCGGCGCGGACGTGATCGGGATGGAGTCGATACGGCTGCCAGGGATCGTGGGCCAGGACGACGTCGGGTCGCGCCTCGCGGATCACGCGGCACACCGCGGCTGTAGCCGGGAGGCTCGCGTCGAGCTCGCCGTCGACGTACCGCAGGAATACGACGCCGCTCGCGCCCAGCGCGGCGGCCGCGGCGCGCTGTTCCTCCTCGCGGAGCGCCACGAGCGCGTCGAGATCGGCGGCCGCGTCCCAAGTGCCCTTCGAGCCGTCGGTGCACACGCACATCGTGATGTGCGCGCCGCCCGCGGCCCACTTGGCGAGGGTCGCGCCGCAGCCGAATTCGATGTCGTCGGGGTGAGCGCCGACGGCGAGGACCCGGCCCGGCGGCGCGAGGTCGACGCTGACCGTCATCGGGCCGCGGCGCGTTCGAGCGCCGCGAGCACGGCGAGATCGTCGGGAACGTCGACGTCGAACGCCAATGAGGGATCGCGCACGATCCGGATATCGAGGCCGAGCCGCCGCGCGACGTCGGCGTGCCGGGCGGCCGAGCCGGGGCCGTACGCGAAGGCGAACGCAGCATCGGTCGGCAGCGAGAGTACGGGTGTGCCGTCGTCGCGATGGTCGGGGACGATCACGGCGACGGGCGCGTCGCCGTCGCTCAGCACGAGATCGAACGACGTCGCGCGCGGCAGATCGGCGTGCGCGACCGCGTAGCGCACCAGGCCGCGCGCCGCGGCCCACGCGCGGCCGGCGTGCGCGGCGTCGTCGAGCGAGCCCGGGTCGGCCAGCACGTCGAGCCCGCGTGCGGTCGCCCATTCGCACACCTCGGGTGCGCTCGACACGACGGCGACGGGGTGATCGCCCGCGGCGGAAACGACGCGCTCGGCCATCGTCCGGGCGAGCGCCGCGCGCGCGGGCCGATCGAGCGCGGGAGCGAGGCGCGCCTTGGCGAGCGTGAACGAGCGGACAGGGACGACGATCCCGGTCGCGGCATCGGGTCGGCTCGTCATGGGCTGCGTATGCTACCGACCGTGGACGCGGTGTATCCGGCCGCGAAGGCCGTCTTCTGGCCCTGGCTGCGGTTCGGGTTGCGGTGGACGCTCGAAGGTCTGTCGAACATCCCCGAATCCGGCCCGGTGATCCTCGCGAGCAACCACGTGTCGTACCTCGACCCGCTGACGCTCGCGTACGTGGCCGATTGCCGGGACCGGCGGGTGCGCTACCTCGCCAAGGCGGAGCTGTTCGACAAGCGCGGGCTCGGCACGCTGCTGCACCTCGCGCACCAGATCCCGGTGCAGCGGGGCGGGCCCGACGCGATCAGCGCGCTCACGGCCGCGCTCGACGCGCTGGCGCGCGGCGAGTGCGTCGCGGTGTATCCCGAGGGCACCATCTCGCTGGACCTCGAGCCCATGCGCGGCAAGTCGGGCACGGCCCGGCTCGCGCAGGCGTCGGGCGTGTCCGTCGTGCCCGTCGGGCTCTGGGGGACGCACCGCATGATGATGAAGGGCCGCAAGCCCGAGATGCGCGTCGGGGTGGCGCAGGTCGCGGTCGTCGGCGGCGCGCTCACCGTCGGCCCGGACGAGACCGTACGCGACGGCACCGACCGGATCATGGACGCCATCACCGCGTGCGTCGCGCGCGCCCGGGCGATCTACCCGCAACGGCCCGAGCCGGGCGACGACGATTGGTGGTGGCGCGAACCCGAGACGGCGGGCGCGCACCGGGGTACCGCGTGAGCACGCCGACCGCGCGCGTCGCCGTGATCGGTGCGGGGTCGTGGGGGACGGCCGTCGCCGCGATCGTTGCCGGCAACGCGCCGACGATCCTGTGGGCCCGTCGGCCGGAGCTCGCGGCGCGGATCGCGGCAACGCACGAGAACGCCGACTATCTGCCCGGCGTGCGGCTCCCCGACGGCCTCTCGGCGACCGCGTCGCTTGAAGAGGCGTGCTGCGACGCCGGCGCCGTCGTGCTCGGCGTTCCGTCGCACGGGATGCGGGCCGTGCTCGCCGAAGCGCGCCCGTGCATCGGCCCACGGGTGCCGGTCGTGAGCCTCGCCAAGGGCATCGAGCAGGGATCGCTCGCCCGCATGACCGAGGTCGTGTGCGACGTGCTCAACGAGCACGATCGCGCGCTCGTCGGCGTGCTCACGGGGCCGAACCTGGCGCGCGAGGTCGCGGCCGGCCAGCCGACCGCGTCGGTCGTCGCGATGGGCGACGAGGCGATCGCCGCCGAGATGCAGCGGCTGTTCTTCTCGCCCAGCTTCCGCGTGTACACGAATCCCGATGTCGTCGGCTGCGAGATGGCGGGTGCGCTGAAGAACGTGCTCGCGATCGGCGCCGGCATCGCCGACGGGCTCGGGTACGGCGATAACACCAAAGCGGCGTTGATGACGCGCGGGCTCGCCGAGCTCGCCCGGCTCGGGATCGCGATGGGCGGCGACCCACTGACCTTCGCGGGCCTCGCGGGCATGGGCGACCTCATCGCGACGTGCAGCAGTCCGCAGAGCCGGAACCGTCACGTCGGCGTCGAGCTGGGCAAGGGGCGCAGCCTCGACGCCATCGTGAGCGAGATGAACATGGTGGCGGAGGGCGTCAAGACCACCGCGGCCGTGCTCGAGCTCGCGCGCCGCCACGACGTCGAGATGCCGCTCGCGTCGTTCGTGGGCCGGGTGCTCAACGAGGGCGCGCGGCCCGCCGATCTCGTTCCCGAGCTCATGCTGCGCAAGGCCAAGCCCGAGCTCCACGGCATGCGTTGATGCAGCTCGGCACGCTGGCGCGCGGCGTCGTGGCATCGAGTGACGCGACGGGCGCCGTCGAGGGCGCGGGGTGGCGGCTCTCCTGGCGGCTGCTGGTCGGCGAGCAGTGGACGGCGCCGGGTGCCGGCGCGCCGCTGCGCCGGTCCCGTCCGTACGCGGCGCCGGTCGATCACCTCGCGACGAGGATCGCCGGAGGCGATGCCATCGCGCGCGCGTATGCCGTCGACCGTCCCGACGCCGTCGTCGTCGAGATCGAGAACGACTCGCCCGCGGCGATCGGCGCGGCCCTCCTGCTCCGTGCGTCCGGCGCGTACGCGCTGTCGTCGCGGCGGCCGCCGCGCGCCTCCGAGACCGACGGCGCGGTCGTGTTCCCGATCGCGCATCGAACGACCTTACGCGTCGCGGTCGCAGCCGGCGCGGTCGACGTGCGCGCCCTGCCCGGCGTGGACGCGGTAGTGCGTGGTTGGGACCGGCTCCTCGATCGCGGGATGCGCGTCGAGGTGCCCGACCCGCTGCAGGGCGACGTCGATCGCGCCCGCGCCGATCTGCTGCTGGCGCCGCCGTCCGCCGCGACATTCGCCGCGCTCGAGGCGTGGGGCTTCGACGACGAAGCCGTGGCCTGCTGGGAGCGGCTCGGGATG
>DATMUX010000422.1:0-2206 GCA_035563695.1 Acidimicrobiia bacterium | reverse complement strand
GGATGGCGTAGGCGAAGTCGACCGGGGTGGCGCCGGCGGCGAGCGTGATCACCTTCCCCTTCGGGGTGAACACGAAGACCTCGTCGTACTCGAGGTCGATCTTCAGCGACTCCATGAACTCGCCGGGGTCGGAGGTCTCCTGCTGCCAGTCGACCATGCGCTGGAGCCACAACATGTCCTCGGCCGGCTCGCGCTCCTTGTAGCCCCAGTGCGCGGCCACACCGAACTCGGCCCGGCGGTGCATCTCCTGCGTGCGGATCTGCACCTCGACGGCCTTGCCCGACGGGCCCACGACGGTCGTGTGCAGCGATTGGTAGAGGTTGAACTTCGGCATCGCGATGTAGTCCTTGAACCGGCCCTGCACCGGACGCCACAGCGCGTGGATCGAGCCGAGCGCGCCGTAGCAGTCCTTGACCGAGTCGACGATCACCCGCGCCCCGACGAGATCGTTGATCTCGGCGAACTCCTTGCCGCGCACGACCATCTTCTCGTAGATCGACCAGTAGTGCTTCGGACGCCCGGTGACCTCGGCATGGATGTGCAGCTGGTCGAGGCGGGCACGCACCGCGCTGAGCACGTCGTCGAGGTACTTGTCGCGCTCACCCGCGTGCTGCAGCACCATCGCCTCGATCTCGGCGTAGCGCTTCGGGTGCAGGACGGCGAACGCGAGGTCCTCGAGCTGCCACTTGACGTCCTGGATGCCGAGCCGGTGCGCGAGCGGCGCGTAGATGTCGAGCGTCTCTTGGGCGATCCGCTTCTGCTTGGCCTCGGGCAGCGACGCGATCGTCCGCATGTTGTGCAGGCGGTCGGCGAGCTTGATCAGCAGGACGCGCACGTCCTTGGCCATCGCCACGAGCATCTTGCGCATCGTGGCTGCCTGCTGAGCTTCGCGCGAGTCGAACTCGAGCCGGTCGAGTTTCGTGACGCCGTCGACGATGCTCGCGATGTCGGGGCCGAAGTCGCGCTGCAGGTCGCCGATCGTGACCGACGTGTCCTCGACCGCGTCGTGCAGCAGCGCGGCCGCGAGCGTGACGTCGTCGAGGCCGAGATCGCAGAGGATCAGCGCGACACCCAACGGGTGGGCGATGTACGGGTCGCCGGAGCGGCGCACCTGGTCGCGGTGCGCGTCGCGCGCCACGGCGTACGCGCGCTCGATCAGCGTCGTGTCATTGCGGCCGTCGCGCTGGCGGAATGACTCGAGGAGCTCGCGCAGCGCACCGTCGACGTTGGAACGGCGCGGGCGGGCGACGCTCGTGTCAGTCATAGGTCACCACGGCGTGCACCGGATACCGGTCGATCTTGGCGCGGCCCCCGAGGAAGCCCAGCTCGAGGACGAACGCGAACCCGGCGACCTCGCCGCCGAGGCGCTCGACGAGGCGCGCGGTCGCGCCTGCGGTACCGCCGGTCGCGATCACGTCGTCGACGATGAGCACCCGTTCCCCCGGCGCCACGGCGTCGCGGTGGATCTCGAGGAGGTCGGTGCCGTACTCCAGCTCGTACTCCTCGCGCTCGATCTCCCACGGCAGCTTTCCCGCCTTGCGGACCGGGACGAAGCCGGCGACGTGGTGGTACGCGACCGGAGCGGCGAACACGAACCCGCGCGCCTCGATCCCGAGCACCTTGTCGATGTGCTCACCCGCGAACGGCGCGCCCAGGGCGTCGACCGTCGCGGCAAAGGCATCGGGCGCGGCCAGCAGAGGCGTGATGTCCTTGAACACGATCCCCGGCTTCGGATAGTCGGGGATGTCGCGCACGTGCGCCTTCAGCCAGGCCGGATCCACTCCTACCAGGGTACCTGTGCCTCTGCCGTCGACCCGCCGTGGTCACGATTCTGGCCGTATGTGGCCATTTTCGTGACCACGGCCGGGCGGTCGCGGTTTCTAGCGCCGCTTCTTGCCGCGTTGTTGCCGGGGGCGGGCCTGGATCGTGGTGCGCGGCACCGCGGGCGGGCCGGGGACGCCGAACGTCTCGGTGCGGTCGCCCGGGTCGCCGTAGTCGGTGGGCGTGACGACGGGCACGCCGGTCGCGGCCGACGCGGCCGCGGCGGTCGTGCGCCTCCGCCGGTCGGCCAGCGCGCGGTACTGCGGCTCCTTCTCCTTCCACCACGCCAACAACGGCGCCGCGACGAAGATCGACGAGTACGACCCGATGAACAGGCCGGCTGCGAGCGCGAGCGCGAATTCCTCGAGGGCGGTGGCACCCAGGA
>DATMUX010000421.1:0-5142 GCA_035563695.1 Acidimicrobiia bacterium | reverse complement strand
TCGTTCTTCGCCTATCCGGGAGTCGCGGGCGAGCTGGTTCCCGACGGCTGCGAAGTGTGCGACCTCGGCGCCGCCGCGGAGGCGGTCGAGGAGAGCCTCGAGGCGCTGGCCGGCACGCTGGAGTGCCCACCGGGCGCGGCGCGCGCCGCGGCGGAGGCGCGTCCCGACCGTCCGACCGGCGCGCTGACGCCGCAGAGCCTCGCCGCGGCGATCGGCGCGCTGTTGCCCGATGGCGCGATCGTCAGCGACGAAGCGAACACCGCCGGCCTGTTCGTGTCCGGCGCGACCGCGGGCGCCCCGCACCACGACTGGCTGACCCTCACCGGTGGGGCGATCGGCCAGGGTCTGCCGGTGGCCACCGGTGCGGCGGTCGCGTGTCCCGACCGCAAGGTGCTGTGCCTGGAGGCCGACGGCAGCGCGATGTACACGATCCAGTCGTTGTGGACGCAGGCGCGCGAGCACCTCGACGTCACGACGATCATCTTCGACAACCGGTCGTACGCCATCCTGAGCCTCGAACTGTCGCGCGTCGGCGCGCGCACCGACGGCCACGCCGCCGACCTGTTCGACCTGTCGCGCCCGCCGCTCGACTTCGTCGCGCTCGCGCGGGGCATGGGTGTCGACGCGGCGCGCGCCGAGACCGCCGACGACGTGGTGCGCGAGCTGGAGCGTGCGCTCGCCGAGCCGGGACCGCACCTCATCGACGCGATCCTGCCCGCGGGGCTCTGACCGGGGCGCGCGACCCGGGCTCACGGCAGGAGCAGGTTGACGTCGCCGAACTCGTGCCACAGATAGCCCGCGCGCGACGCCTCCGTGTACGCGAGATCGAGCAGCTCGCGGCCGGCGATCGCTTCGAGCATCTGCAGGTGTGATGCCTCGGGCTCGTGCCACCCGGTCAGGAGCCCGTCGACGGCGGAGGCGCCGCGTTCGGGCGTCACGATCACATCCGTCCAGCCCGAGCCCGCATGCACGACGCGACGCGCGTCGACGACGGTCTCGAGCGCGCGTACGACCGTCGTCCCGATCGCGATCACGCGGCCGTCGTCGCGGCGCGTGTCGTTGATGCGCGCGGCCGTCGCGGGCGGGACGCGGTACCACTCCGGGTACGGATGCTCGTTCGCCTCGAGCGACGAGACCCCGGTGTGCAGCACGAGCGGGGACACGCCAACCCCCTTGGCAACCAGGCGCGTGACGAGCTCGGAGGTGAACGGTCGCCCGGCGCTCGGCATCTCCGCGCTGCCGGGCTCGCGCGCGTAGACGTTCTGGTACGTGTCGAGCGGCCAGTCGCGCGCGACGTACCCGTAGCGGATCGGCCGTCCGTGCACCGCGAGGTAGGTGAGCACCGGAACCGGGAGCTCGAGGGTGGCGACCCAGAGCCGCGTCGACGACTCGAAGCGCGTCGCGAGGTGGACGAAGCCGCCTCCCATCAGTCGCAGTGCTCTCCCGGGCGGATCGTCGAACCAGGGTACGGTCGCGTGCCCGGTGGGCCGTCGGAGCTCGACGAGCCACAAGCCCGCGGGGAGTTGCTGCGAGAGGTGCACGACGAGCGGCGTGCCGTCCTCGCCGATCGCGTCGAGCGCGGCGGCCAGCGTTCCCGACGTATTCACGACGACGAGGTCGCCCTCGTCGAGGAACTGGGGCAGGTCGTGCGCGTGCGCATGCGCCAGGCGGTCATCGTTCCCGTAGGCCACGAGCATCCGCACCGCGTCGCGGGTGATGCCGCGCGCTTCGGGCGGCTCGGTGGCTTCGCGCACGACGAGCGTCGTCATGACGGCACCGCCGCGAGGTCGGCCGCGCGGTAACGGCCACTCGGGCGCGCACTGTCGAGCAACTCGACCAGCGCGGGGACGACGGTCTCGGGCTCCGGACGGTCGGAGATGTCCTCGCCGGGGAACGCATCTTGGTGCATCTGCGTGCGCATATCGCCGGGATCGAACGTGACGACGCGCACCGTGGGTTCCTCGGCGGCGAGGACGCGCCCGAGCTGTTCGAGCGCCGCCTTCGACGCGCCATACCCGCCCCACCCCTCGTATGCCTCGACGGCGGCATCCGACGTGACGTTCACGATGGTTCCTCGGCGCTCGCGCAGCAGCGGGAGCGCGTGCTGGATCAACGCGAGCGGCGCGAGCGTGTTCACCGCGAAGACGTGCGCGAGCGCGTCGGGCGAGTAGTCGGAGAGCGGCGGGAGGGGAGTTGGGCCGAGCGTGCTCGCGTTGTTGACGAGCAGGTCGAGGCCGCCGAGGCCGCGGGCGGCGTCGACCAGCGCCCGGCGGTGCGCCGCGTCGGCGACGTCGCCGGCGAGCGCGATGACCGCGGTGCGGTCGCGCAGCTCGGCGGCCACGGCGTCGAGGGCGGACGCGTCGCGTCCGTCGATGACGAGCGCCCGGCCGGAGGCTGCGAGCCGGCGGGCGAGCGCCCGGCCGAATCCCCGGGAGGCGCCTGTGATGAGGGCAACCGCCATGGTGACCTCCGAGCGTGTGTGCCGTGTCGTGGCGTGTCGATGTGTCTGCGGCGAGTATGTGCCGAGGCCTGGAATAACGCAAGCAATTACTTTTGATATTTCGGTGGCCAGAATGGCGCCCGTGTCCGGATTCGATGTGGCCGTGATCGGCGGAGGACTGGTCGGGACCGCGACGGCCTACGAGCTGGGCCGGCGGGGAGCCCGAACCCTGCTCGTCGACCGGGGCGACGCGGGCCGCGCGACGGATGCCGGCGCGGGGATCCTGTCGCCGGAGACGACGAAGCGAGACGATCCCGACTGGGTCGCGCTCGTGCAGGCCGCGGGCGCCCACTACGAGGCGCTCGTGCCCCAGCTCCCGGCCGACGCGGGGTGGGCGCGTTGCGGCATCCTGCAGCTCGCGACGCGCGACTCCGACGTGACCGCGTGGGAGTGGGTCGCCGAGCGTGCGTCGGGCGCGCGCGAGATCTCGGCCGGCGAGGCGCGCACGATGGTGCCCGTGCTCGGAGACGTCGTGCGGGCGTTGCACCACCCGGACGCCGCGCGCGTCGACGGACGATCGTTCTGCGCGGCGCTGCGCCGGGTTGCGGTCGACGAGCTCGGCGTCGTGGTGCGCAACGAGAGTGTCGACGACATCGACGCGTTCCGTGCGCAGGCGGAGTCGATCGTGATCGCGGGGGGCGCGTGGACCGCCGGCGTCGCGCGACAGCTCGACGTGCACCTTCCCGTCGGGCCGCTGCGGGGGCAGATCATCCATCTCGGTGTCGCCGGCTACGACACAGGCAGCTGGCCGATCGTGCAACCCGTGTTCGGCTACTACATGGTTCCCTGGGCCGACGCGCGGGTCGCGGTCGGCGCGACCGTCGAGGACGTCGGATTCGTCCCCGAGGTCACCGCGGGCGGGGTGCACGAGGTGCTGCGCGAGACGCTGCGGGTGATGCCGGGGCTCGCGCGCGCGACGCTGCGCGAAGTGCGCGTCGGGCTCCGCCCGGTGAGTCGCGACGACCTGCCGATCCTCGGTGCGTTGCCGGACCATCCGCGGGTGTTCGTCGCGACCGGGCACGGTGCGAACGGGTTGTTACTCGGCCCGGTGTCGGGTGCGCTCGTCGCCGACGCGGTGCTCGGCCGCGCCTCCGGCGTCGACGTCGACCTCGCGCCGTTCTCACCCGCCCGCTTCCTGCACCTTGCGTGACACAACCACCGTGGCGGTGGTCGAGCCACGCAAGTTCGACAAAGGGGAAGGGGACGGGAAGGGGGAGGGAGGCGTCAGCGTTCGAGCTTGAGGGCGCGGTCGGCGATGATGTTCTTCTGCACCTCGGTCGGCCCGGCACCGATGGTCGTGTAGCGCTGCCACACGTAATTGCGGGCCCACATGCCGCCGTCGATCGCACCCGGCGCGCCCTTCAACAGCGCGCCCGTCGGTCCGAGCACGTCGAGCGCGAGCTCGGCCAGCCACAACGAGATGTAGCCCCACTGCAGCTTCGCGAGCGGGACCTCGGGCCAACCCTTGTCGCCCTTCAACACCTTCGACAAGGCCCGCGCGATCAGCAACCTCGTCGCTTCGATCTGGATGTGCAGTCGCGCGACCCGCTCGCGGATCGCGGGATCGCGCAACGCCTCGGGGTTCTCGGCCTTCGCGGTCTGCAACAACGTGCGCAGATCCTGCGCCATCGAGATCGCCTGGCCCGCGCTGCCGACGCGCTCCTGGCCGAGCGCGCCCATCGACACCAGCCAGCCGTTGCCCTCGTCGCCGAGCCGGTCGCCGGCCGGGATCTTCACGTCGGTGAAGAACACCTCGCAGAACAGGGAGTCGCCGGTGATCTCGCGGATGGGACGGATGTCGATGCCCGGCAGCTCCATGTCGATGATGAACGCCGTGATGCCTTCGTGCTTGCGCCCGCGCGCGATCGCGGTGGGATCCGTGCGCATGAGGAAGAGGCCCCACTTGGCGATCTGCGCACTCGAGATCCAGATCTTCTGGCCGTTGACGACATAGTGCGTGCCGTCGTCGGAGAGGATGGCCGTGGTGCGCAGGTTCGCGAGATCCGAGCCCGCCTGGGGCTCGGAGAATCCCTGGCACCAGTGCTCGCTCGCGTCGAGGATCCCGGGCAGCCAGCGCGCCTTCTGATCGTCGGTGCCCCACGCGATGATCGACGGACCGATCTGCACGATGCCGTTCGCATTGAAGATGCCCGGCGCGCGGTACTTCGCCATCACCTGCGTGTACACGACCTGTTCGGAGGTGGTGGCTGCCCGCCCGCCCCACTCCTCGGGCCACAGGATCGCGGCCCAGCGATCTTCGTTCAGCTTGTTCTGCCAGGCCTTGCGCTTGTCCATGACGCCCATGACGCCGCGCGACGCGTCGCCGTCCTCGCTCTCCGACCACTGCTCGATGAATGGCGGCATCTCCTTGGCGAGGAACGCTTCCAGCTCCTGCTTGAACGCGAGATCCTCGGCCGACCAGGCAAAGTCCATGACTATGGCTCCCTCGCTGCGGCGCGCCCTCCGGCGCGCCTCCGCTGCGTCCGCACCCTTTCTATGGCTCCCTCGCTGCGGCGCGCCCTCCGGCGCGCCTCCGCTGCGTCCGCACCCTTACTACGGCTCCCTCGCTGCGGCGCGCCCTCCGGCGCGCCTCCGCTGCGTCCGCACCCTTACTACGGCTCCCTCGCTGCGGCGCGCCCTCC
>DATMUX010000420.1:0-4526 GCA_035563695.1 Acidimicrobiia bacterium | reverse complement strand
TGCCGGTCGGCCAGAGTTGAGTGGGTCGAGCCAGTATAACTTGACAATGGCATTGTCAGATTCCCGGAAGGGCCAGACTTTGGGCGACTCCCGGGCCGCGCTCGGCGGTGGGCGTGACTCCCGGGGCGCATGGCGATACCTTTTGCGCCCATGGCGCGCCACGACGCATTCATCGATCACCTGCAGCAGGTCCCGCTCTTCGCGGCCTGCTCCCGCAAGGACCTCCAGCTGGTGGCCCGGCGGGCCGAGGACGTCCGGGTCGCAGCCGGCAAGGCCCTGGTCTCCGAGGGCGAGACGGGGCACGAGTTCTTCGTCATCCTCGACGGCCAGGCCAAGGTGACCCGCCAGGGCCGCAAGGTGGCCTCGCTCGGTCCGGGCGACGCGTTCGGCGAGCTCGCGCTGCTCGAGAAGGCGCCGCGCAACGCCACCGTCATCGCCGACTCCGACATGGAGCTGGTCGTGCTCGGCCAGCGCGAGTTCGCGGGCCTGATCGACGAGGTCCCCGGCTTCGCCCGCAAGCTGCTCGCCGGCATGGCCAAGCGTCTACGCGACGCCGACGCCCGCTCAGTCCAATAACTCCTTGTCGCGTTCGCTGCTCGGCGGGATACCCGCCTCGCGGACGCTCGCGCTCCGGCCAGTTCGCTCCGCTGCGCTTCGCTCACGGCACCGTGCCGACGTCTAGATTCACCCGCGATGCGACGCCCGCGGCCCCATCACGTCGTCTTTGCGATCGGCGTGCTCATGTTCTTCTTCGTGATCGCGAGCGGCATCATGCCCGTGATCACCGGCTGGTACGACGGCTCGAAGGTCCAGCGCGAGGTCTTCACCGGCGTGCCCGACGCCGTGAAGGTGGCCTTCTACGGCACCGTCGCGACGATGCTGCTCGTGACCGCGTGGCTCGCGTCGCTGCGCATGCGCAACTACGAGCGCGGCCAGCCCGACGACCGGCGCACCACCCGCAAGAACGCCGAGAAGCGCGTCAAGAGCTACCGCAGCGGCGTGTGGATGCAGACGCTGCTGCGCGACCCGGCAGCGGGGCTCATGCACACCTTCATCTACTTCGGGTTCATCGTGCTGTTCATCGTGACGGTGATCAGCGAGATCGACCACCAGATGCCGAACCGGTTCAAGTTCCTGCACGGCAACACGTACCTCGCGTACTCCGCCGGCGCCGACTTCGCGGGCGTCATCTTCCTGATCGGCATCGCATGGGCGATCGGCCGCCGCTACATCCAGCGGCCCTACCGCATTCGCATCAAGACGAAGCCCGAGGACGCGCTGATCCTCGTGACCTTCCTCGTCATCGGCGTGACGGGTTACCTCGTCGAGGCGGCGCGCATCGCGTCGGAGCACATGCCGTACTTCGAGAAGTGGTCGTTCGTCGGCTACCCGATCGCGCTCACGATCAAGACGTGGCCGACGCACACGCTCGTCGACGTGCACCGCTGGCTGTGGGGCATCCACGTCGTCGCATTCCTCGTGTTCCTCGCCGCGCTGCCTACGACGAAGCTGCGCCACATGTTCACGTCACCGATGAACATGTACATGCGTGACCGCGACCGGCCCAAGGGCGCGATGAAGCCCATGCCGAACCTCATGGAGACCGACCTCGAGAGCTTCGGCGCCGTGAAGATCGAGGACTTCACGTGGAAGCAGCTCTTCGACGCCGACGCGTGCACGATCTGCGGGCGCTGCACGTCGGTATGTCCGGCCCATGCCACCGGCAAGCCGCTCGATCCGCGTGAGATCGTCCTGAAGGTCGGTGAGGTCATGGCCGCGACCGGCGATCCGGTCGTGTCGCCGCCGGTGGGCGTCGACAAGGAGATCACCATCGGGGCCGACAGCGTCTTCGAGCGGATCACGCCCGACGAGCTGTGGGCGTGCACCAGCTGCAAGGCCTGCGACGAGATCTGCCCCGTCAACATCGAGATCCTCGACAAGATCCTCGACATGCGCCGCTACCTCACGCTCATGGAGAGCGACTTCCCCACGGAGCTTGGCAACACGTTCCGCTCGATGGAGAACTCGGCGAACGCATACGGCATGAACCAGGGCGAGCGGGGCGACTGGGCCGCGTCGTTGGAGGGCGTCGACATCGTCGAGCCCGGCGGTGCGTTCGATCACGAGTACCTCTACTTCGTCGGTTGCGCGGGCAGCTTCGACGACCGCAACAAGAAGACGTCGCGCGCGCTGGCGAAGCTGCTGCAGCGCGCCGGTCTCGACTTCGCGATCCTCGGGCCGAGCGAGATGTGCAACGGCGACCAGGCGCGGCGGTCGGGCAACGAGTACATCTTCCAGATGCTCGCCATGCAGAACGTCGAGACGTTCAACGGCATGGGAGTGAAGAAGATCATCACGCAGTGCCCCCACTGCTTCAACGTGCTGAAGAACGAGTACCCGCAGATCGGTGGGCACTACGAGGTCGTGCACCATTCGCAACTGCTCGACGACCTCGTGCGCAGCGGCGAGCTCTCCCTCGAAGGAGCCACGCTCGAGGAACGCGTGACGTACCACGACTCCTGCTATCTCGGACGCCACAACGACGTGTATCTCGCGCCCCGGCGTGTCGTCGGTTCGCTCGCCGGCATCGACCTCGTCGAGATGCCGCGCAACGGAACCCGCGCCATGTGTTGCGGCGCGGGCGGTGCGCGCATGTGGATGGAGGAGAACACCGGCAAGAAGGTCAACACCGAGCGGAGCCAGGAAGCGATCGCGACGGGCGCGTCGCGCATCGCCGTCGCGTGCCCGTTCTGCTATGTGATGTTCGACGACGGCGTGAAGGGTGAAGGCGCCGACGAAGACGTGCGCGTGCAGGACATCGCCGAGATCCTCTGGGAGGCGATCGAGCAGCGGCCCGCCGAGCCCGCGCCGAGCGGCGGCACGTTCACGCCCGGCATCTGACCGCAGCGCGCCCGCTCACTGCTTCGGTTCGTCGTCCTCGACGGCCTTGTTCCACCATGATTCGCCCGGGCTGGGCGCAGCTTGGGATTCGCCCGCGGCCGGCGGACGCGGCGGCGCGGGCGCTTCCGCTTCGGCCGGCGCGGCGGGCGCGGGCGGGGGAGGAGGCGCGGGCGCTTCGGCTTCAGCCGGCGGCGCCGGCGGGCGCGCGGGGAGCGGAGGGGCCTCGGGTGGTGCCGGCGGCGACACACCCCACGCGGGAGGCGGCTCGGGCCCGGGAGGCGGCTCGGGCGCGGGAGGCGGAGGCGCAGGCGCAGGCGCAGGCGTACCCCAGACCGGCGGAGCCGGAGCGGGCGGAGCACCCCACGCCGGTGGTGGCGGCGCACCCCACGCGGGCGGCTGCTGGCCCGGAGGTGGCGGCGGCGGAGCACCCCACGGCGGCGGCGCTTGCGGAGGCGGCGCGCCCCATCCCTGCGCACCGGGCGGCGGCGATCCCCAGCCCGGCGCGGCGGGCGGAGGCATGTACGCCGGCGCGGACATGGCGAGCAACTGCGGCACCGCGTCGGTTCCCATGTCGGCGTGGCCGACGACGAACGTGCCCGCGGCCATGTCGCCGACGCGCTTGTGCGGGTGGGTGGCCAGCGAAGTCACGAGCCCGACGATGCCTGCGCACAGCATGTCGACGAACAGCAGCAGCCAACGCGCGAACGCCCGCCCGATGCCGCACACCTGTCCTTGGGCGTTGACGACCCGGAGGCCGAGCACGAACTTGCCGATGCTCGCACCCGTCAGGCCCTGGAGCACGACGTTGTTGAGGAACCCCGTGAGCGCTCCGAGGCCGAACGCCCGCAGCCGGGTGCCGCTCGACCAGGTGTAGACGTGTGAGCCCAGTTGGATGCAGTCGCCGGAGAACCCCGCGTCGCGGAGCTGCTGACATGCGGCGGTGGGAGCGTTCGTGTACGACTGGTGCTTGGCGAAGACGAACGCCACGAACACGACGACCGCGCCGACCAGGATGTCGATGATGAACGCTGCGATCCGGCGCCCCATCACGTTCGTCGGATCGCGCCGATACGCCGCTGCGTACGCCATGTCCCGATTCTCCCCCATGCGCCGCCGTCTCGCCGCGGATCCTCCTCCGGGCGGCCCTGCTAGCCTCCGGGACCGCTCGCGGGCGTAGTTCAGCGGCAGAACATCAGCTTCCCAAGCTGAGAACGCGGGTTCGATTCCCGTCGCCCGCTCTTCGACGATCCGCTGATCACGCAGCCACTTTGCGTTTGCGGGATGAGCCACACAACGATCTCGCCGAAGACGAGACGAAGAGCGATCTGCGCATCACGAACAATCGTGATGAACCCATCTCTCTCAGGCGGCCCCCTGCCCTTCAAGCAGTCGAGCCGACTTCACGGCGTGGAGAATGCCGTGATGGCGATGATGGGTGCGGAAGGTGGGTGGTTGGCGAGGCTTCCGTCGAAGGGCTTGTTGGAGAAGTCGAAAACTCCGCCGTCACCGGCGACCATGAGGTAGCCGTTGCCGTAGCCGACCATGCCGATGATGGGCTCGTTGAGATGTGCTGCGCCCATGGAGCCGTGGAACCGCGCGTCGCCGAAGGCGAACACCCCTCCGTC
>DATMUX010000419.1:0-5016 GCA_035563695.1 Acidimicrobiia bacterium | reverse complement strand
GCGCATGGCCGCCGCGACGGGCGCCGTCGTGAGCGGCATCGACGCGTCCGAGGAGCTCGTCGCGATCGCCCGGGAGCGCACGCCCGGCGCCGACCTGCGGATCGGCTCGATGTTCGCGCTGCCCTGGGCCGGCGAGTCCTTCGACGCGGCCGTGGCGATCAACGGCATCTGGGGCGGCTGCCAGGGCGCGCTCGACGAAGCGTTCCGCGTGCTGCGCCCCGGTGGCCGGCTCGGCATCAGCTTCTGGGGTAAGGGTCCGCCCCTCGACATCCGCGATCTGCTCCGCGTGTTCGCCATACATGCACCGGACGCACATCGCGGCTCGATGCGCCGGCTCAACGACATCAGCGTCCCCGGCGTCGCCGAGTCGATGCTCGAGGCGAGCGGCTTCGAGGTACTCGAGCGAGATGCTCGCGTCTCGGTCCTCGAGTGGCCCGATGCCGCGATCGCCTGGCGCGCCATCTCGAGCGTCGGCCCGGCCGCACCGGCGCTGAGTACCAACGATCCCGCGATGCTGCAACGCGAGATCCTCGCCGTGCTCGAGTCGCGCCGCGACTGGCTGGGTGTCTATCGCCTGCGCAGCGACCATCAGTTCGTGATCGCGCGCAAGCCACGCACTTGACCCGCGGGGCGGAGGCTCCGCCTCGATCAGGTCGCGCGGCGCCGCGTGGGCCGGGGTGTGGGCGCGCCCGGTTGCGCGCCGGGCGCTTCGAGCGAGTGCAGCAACCGGCGAATGAGCTCCGACCAAGCAGCCGGATCAGGCGTCTCGACGCCGAGTGCGGCCAGCACACCGAGGCCGAGGTCGGCGCTCCAGATGAGCGTGACGAGGGCACGCATGTCGAGCGCGCGATCGACGCCCGCGCGCTCGCGCCACTCCTCGTGCGCGTCGGTCGCCATGTCGATGTGCGGGAGCAGGATCTCGCGGAGACGCTCGCGCACGTCGGCATCCGCGCGCGCCGCGACCGCGGCCTCGAGCAACAGCGCCCGGGCCCGGTCGCGCTGCGGCACGTGTTCGTACTGGTACGCGTCGATCTCCGGCAGCGTGAGCTCGGTGACCGCACTGGGCAGGGTCTCGACGTCGGATGCGATCGTGGCGTCGACCGCCTCGGCGAGAAGCTCGGTCTTCCCCTTGAACGAACCGTAGATCGCGCCGCTGCTGAGCCCGGAACGGCGCGCGATGTCGCGCATCGACGCCGAGGTGTAGCCCTCCTCGGCGAAGACCTCGGCCGCGATCCGGATGAGGCGGGCTCGGGTCGCCTCACCTTTCGGCGTGAGCCGGCGCGCGGGCGTCGCGGCATCGCGCTCGGCCGGGCGGGGCGCGCGACTCTTCGCCTGGCGTGGGGCCACGGGACAAACTATAACAACGTCATGATGTTTTCCGGAGCGTCCGCATGAGCACCGTGCGACTGGATCGACCGACGCCGGCCGTCGCCGTCATCACGTTGAATCGGCCCGAGCAGCTGAACGCGATCACGTTCGAGCTCGTCGACGAGCTGCACGCCGCGCTCGACGAGCTCGACCGCGACAACTCGTGCCGGGTCGTGGTGCTCACGGGAGCCGGCCGCGGCTTCTGCTCGGGACTCGACCTGAAGTCGATCGGCCCGTCGTCGATGTCGGCGAGGATCTCCGGCGCACGCGCCGGCATGCGATCCCAGGAGCACATCGCGAACCTCGTGCCGCACTTGCGGCGCATCCAGCAGCCCGTCATCGCCGCGATCAACGGCGTCGCGTACGGCGGAGGGCTCGCGCTCGCGTGCGCGTGCGACCTCCGCATCGCGGCCGAATCGGCTCGCATGTGCGTGCAGTTCATCAAGGTCGGGATCGGCGGGTGCGACATCGGCATCAGCTACACCCTGCCGCGGCTCGTCGGCGTGTCGCGCGCGCACGATCTCATTCTTACCGCGCGCGCGTTCGACGCGGCCGAGGCGGAGCGCATCGGGCTCGTCAGCCGGGTCGTGCCCGACGGTGCCGTCCTCGACGCCGCGCTCGAGACGGCGGAGACGTTGTGTTCTTACACCCCCTTCGGTGTGGTCATGACCAAGCAGGTGATGTGGGCCAACGTCGATGCGCCGAACGTCGAAGCGGCGATCCACATGGAGAACCGCACGCAGATCCTTGCGAGCACGACGGGCGACGTCGCCGAAGCGGCCGCGGCGTTCACGGAACGGCGCCCGCCCGTCTGGGGCAAGAACCGCTAGGAGCTCCACGGGAACGGCCGTTCCGGTCGGGCCAAGCATCGGGCTCGCCGTTCTTTGCTCCGATACCCCCGGTTTCCGACGCTGCTCGAGCACAAAACAGTCCTGCCCGTCGCCAACATCGCCAAGGGACGTCAGGCGCCCTCGGTCAGCCAATCGGTCGCCGGCGTGATGTCGTAGGTGTGCATCAACGCCTGGATGAAGTCGACGTCGTGCAGCGGATCGGACGGCGTCGGAACCTTGACGCCGCGCGCGCGCATATCGGCGAGCAAGGTGTCGACGACCCGTTCGTGGGTGAGGTCGTCGGTGTGGTCCATCACCTTCTTGACCTCGTCCATGTCGGCGTACACCTCGGCGTTCCAGTGCACAAGGAAGCGGATCTGCTCCGGCCGATACCGCTTGATGACGTCGCCGTCGGTCGTCACGATCCACGTGTCGCTCCCGGCGTCGTACCCGAAGACCGACCGGTTCTTCATCCCTTTGATCGCCCGGTCCTCCGGAGGTCCGACGGGGTCGCCACGGTGGTACATCATCTCGTTCTGCACGACGACACCGCGATTCCACATCGGCGCGTGCAGCACCTGAGGCGGCTCGAACGGTCCATCGGGCCAGTAGGTGAACCCGCCGGGCTCGCCGCGGTACCACCACGCGATGATCTGCGCCATCTTCACGAGGTAGTCGTTGAAGAGCCCCGACTTGCCCATGATGTTCTGCAGCCAGACGGGTGTGTTCTCGATGCGAACGCCGCGGAACGTCACGGCGTCGAGATGCGGGGCGAGACCTGTGTTGTGCGGTCCGCAGATGTTGAACAGCATCAGTGTGGGCTTCGCGTACTGGGCGCCCCAGTACGACTTCACCTCGGCGAGGAACGCGCGGTTGTAGAAGATGTCCTCGAGCTCCGGATAGAAGCACACGGAGTTCTTGGCGAAGAACCCGCGGAAGTGCGGGCCGGCGATGTCGTCGAGGGTGAGGCCGTGGTCCGGTGGGATCACACCGCTGACCGTCGCGATGACCTCGTCGACGGTCTCGAAGTGATGCGAGATGATCGTGCCCCATGGGCCTTCGCGCTTCACGAGCGCGAGCATCCGCTCGTACTGCTCGCCCGTGTAGACCGGCTCGAGGATGCGAGGCGGTGCGACGGGCGTCAGGATCTTCGGCGCGGGCGCGGTCGTCGTCATCCAAGTAACCCCCGGGGCGTAGGGCGCGGGCGCGGTTGCACGCTCGTCCCCCAAAGAATAATGTAACGCTGTTCGATTCTCCAGGACGCCGGCGCACCGCCCGCCTGGAGCCGGCTCCGGGGGGAAGCACGTGATCGATCCGGCCGCACTGACCGACCTGCTCGGCAAGTGGTGGTTCAACTACGACGAGGGCGACTTCGATGTGCTCACGACGTTGCTTACCGAAGACGTCCACTTCACGTGCCGGACCGACACCGACACCGTCGCCTGGGCCGAGTTCGCTCGCGCCGATGCGCGCGGGCGCGACACGGTCATGTTCTGGCAGAAGGAGCACCGGCGCAACAGTCCCTATCCGCTGCGCCACAACGGGTCGAACGCCCACATCGTCGAACAACGGGGTACCGAAGCGGCGTTCGCGTCCTACATCCACGTCACGCAGATCGTGAACGAGATGCCGGTGCCGATACCCGGCGGTGTCGTGCGCGGCGTCGTCCGCGACGAGGGCGGCGTGTTGCGCATCGCCGAGCTGCATGTCGTGCTCGACGCGATGACTTCCGACGTCTTCTCGAACGTCAAGGCATGACGCGGGGCTACTCAGGTCGTCAGCGCGCCACCGTTCAGCTCGATCGTCTGGCCCGTCACCCACGCCGCCTCGTCGGATGCCAGCCATACGCACGCCGCGGCGACGTCTTCGGGCACCCCGGTGCGGCCGACGGGAATCGATCGGGCGATCGCGGCCGTGACCTGCGGGTCGGGCAAACCCATGAGGCCAATTGCGAGCGTGTTGGCGGTCACGCCGTGGCGCGCGACCTCGAGCGCCAAGGTCCGGGTGAAGGCGATTCCTCCGCCTTTGCCCGCACTGTAAGGGGCCACGCCGATTTTGACGCCCCGCGTTCCCGCACCCGACGAGATCGTGATGATGCGGCCCCAACCCCGGTCGCACATTCCGTTCACGACCGCACGGCAGCAGTGCATCACGCCGTAGATGTTGACCCGCAGCGGGCCTTCCCACTCGGCGACGTCCATCTCCCGGAACGGTGCCGGCGTCATCGTTTGCGCGCCGGCGTTCCCGGCGTTGTTGACGAGGATGTCGACGCGGTCGAGCGCATCGACCGCGGCCACTACTGCCGCGTAATCCGTCACGTCGAACGCGGCGGCGACCGCGTCGCCCCCGCCGCTCGCAATCGATTCCGTAACCGCGCGCGCACGATCCGCGTCGGCGTCGTTGACGACGACGCGCGCACCCTGGACCGCCAGCATGCGGGCGATACCGGCCCCGACGTTCCGGCCCGCCCCGGTCACGAGCGCCGTGCGGCCCGTGAGATCGAACAGCATGCGCACACCCTCCCGTCGTCGGCGGACAACTACTTGACTAAATCATACAAATACCTTAGGTTGCGCGCCATGGCCCGAGTCCGTGACGACGTGGCTGACGCCGAGCACGCCCTCGAGCGGCTGTTCCGGTTGACGATGAACCGCAAGGTGCACACCAAGCAGACGGCGGCGATCGGCGCCGACGTGACGCGCGCGGGGTATGCGGTCCTCCGGTGCATCCAGGAAGCGGGCGAGCCGAGCCTCGGGGAGATCGCACGCGAGTGCTCGATGGATCCCGCGGCGACGAGCCGGCAGGTGAAGGCGCTCGA
>DATMUX010000418.1:0-4761 GCA_035563695.1 Acidimicrobiia bacterium | reverse complement strand
GGCCCTCGACATCGAGGTGCGGGAGGATGCGGTCGAGCCAGCGCGGCAGCCACCAGTTGGCCTCGCCGAGCAGCTCCATCGTCGAGGGAACGATCAGTAGCCGCACGAGCGTCGCGTCGATGAAGATCGCGCTCGCGAACCCGATACCGAACAGCTTGATGATGATGTTGTCGCCGAGCACGAACGACAGGAAGAACGTGCACATGATCGCCGCGGCTGCGGTGATCACGCGCGCCGTGGCCGACAGGCCGTCGGCGACGGCGGTCGAGTTGTCGTGCGTCCGCAGGTACTCCTCACGGATGCGGGACAGCAAGAACACCTCGTAGTCCATCGAGAGGCCGAAGAGGATCGCGAACATCATCATCGGCAGGAACGCCTGGATCGGGCCTTCCTTGCCGATGCCGATGAGGTGCGCGCCCCAACCCCACTGGAAGATGGCGACGACGACCCCGTAGGCCGCGCCGACCGACAGCAGGTTCATGATCGCGGCCTTGAGGGGCACGAGGATCGAGCGGAACACCGCCATGAGCAACAGGAAGCTCAGCAGGATCACGATGCCGATGAACACCGGGAGGCGTTGCGCGAGCAGCGACGCGAAGTCGTCGGTCATCGCGGCGAACCCGCCGACGTAGACCTTCGCACCGGTCCCCGCCGTCGCCTGCGGGATGACGTCGCGCCGCAAGTGGTGCAACAACCTGCTCGTCGCCGCGTCCTGGGGCGACGTCGCCGGGTACACGCGCATGACGGCGGTCGTGCCCGCCGGGTTCACGATCGGCGGCGTCACCGACGCGACACCCGGAGTTGCCGCCACGGCGTCGTGGAGCGCGTCGAGCGGCGCGGTGTGGCCGGCGCCCGGAGGGAGGCTGATCGCGAACACGAACGGCCCGTTGAACCCGGGCCCGAAGCCGGCCGACAGCAGGTCGTAGGCCTGGCGCGACTGCGTCGACTTCGGATTGTTGCCCGCGTCGGTGAAGCCGAGCCGCATGCTCAGCACGGGTGACGCGAGCACGAGCATGACGAGGAGACCGACGATCGCGAGCGGCCACGGCCGGGCCTGCACGAAGCGGCTCCACCGGTGCCAGATGGTCTCGCGCGACGAGTCCTCGTGGTGCACCCACGGCAAGCTGAGCTTGTCGATGTTCCCGCCGACGAACCCGAGCACCGCGGGGAGGAGCGTCACCGCGGCGAGCACCGTGATCGCGACGACGGCGGCGGCGCCGATCCCGAGCCCGCTGATGAACTGCAGGCGGATCGCGAGCATCCCGAGCAGGGCGATGATCACCGTCATGCCCGCGAACAGCACCGCCCGGCCCGACGTGTCGATCGCCGTGACGACCGCGTCCTCGGGCGTGTGGCCCGCGTGCAGGCTCTGGCGGTAGCGGGTGACGACGAACAAGGCGTAGTCGATGCCGACACCGATGCCGATCATCGTGGCGAGCGTGGTCGAGAAGCTCTGCAGCGGATACGCGTGGGTCAGCAGGCCGATAATCGGCAGGCCTACCGCGATCCCGGCGAGCGCGACCGCGACCGGCAGCATCGTCGCGAGCACCGAGCCGAACGCGATCAGCAGGATGATGATCGCCGCGAGGAGCCCGATGGCCTCGCTCGACGGCGGCTTGGCCCGCTCCGACTGCTGGATGAGCTGGCCGCCGAGATGCACCTCGAGCTGTGGCGTGGTGTGCTGCTCCGCGACGCGGATCATCTGCTTGCCGACGGCGTTCGGCACATCTTGCGCCTTCGCGTCGAGCTGCGCGTTCGCGAGCGCGATCGTGCCCGACTTCGAGATCCCACCGGGCGTCGTGTAGGGATCGCTCACGCTCGTGACGTGCGGGAGACGCGCGAACGCGCTCCGGAACGCGTCGACCTGGGCGCGCACCTCCGGATCGTGCATCGAGGGTGTGCCCTTGAACGCGACCTGGACGGTGTCGCCCGACTGCGCGCGGAACTGCGCGGCGAGGAGGTTCGACGCGCGGGTCGATTCCGTGTTCGGTGCGCTGAAGTTCGTCGTGAAGTTCGGCCCGATCGACGACGACAGCACGCTGATGCCGACGATCGCGACGATCCACACCGCGACGACGAGCCGGCGCCGCCGGTAACAGAAGTGTGCGAGCGCGCGCAGCGACATCGGAATTCCTCCGGGCGAGATCCCTCGGGCGAATCCTTCGAGAGCCCGTCCCGTATTGGACAGGAAACCTGACTATAGTCGACCCATGGACCCCGCTCCGGTCGCGACCCCCGGAGAACGCGACGACCTCGTGATCCTGCTCTTTCGCGCCGCGAGAGCCCTGGTCGAAGACCTGCGGTCGCGGCGCGCGACCAGCGCGACGAGCGGCCTGACCCCGATCCACGGCCTCGCCGCCCACTATCTCGCCGGGCGCGACGACGTGACGACGAGCGATCTCGCCCGGCACCTACGGATCACCAAGCAGTCGGCCGCCGAGGTCGTGGCCGCACTCGAGGCCGCCGGCGTCGTGCAGCGCGCGCCGCATCCCGGCGACCGGCGCGCGCGGGTCGTGCAGCTCACCCCGGACGGCCGCGCGCGGCTCGCCGAAGGACGGCAGCGGTGGACCGATCTGGAGAACGAGCTCGTCGGGCTCGTCGGGCGCGAGCGCGTCGAGATCACGCGCGACGTGCTCGAGGCGTACCTCGCCGCCGCCGTCGTTCCGAGCCAATAACCGGCGTGTCCTGATCCGCTCGAGATGCGAAGATCTCGCCGTGCGCGGGGCGGCGGTGGTGTTGACATTCCTCTTCACCGATCTCGTGGACTCGACTCGGGCCTGGCGTGAGCATCCACAGGAGATGAACGCGGCGCTCGCCGCGCACGACGACATCGTCCGCACGGAGATCGATCGCCGGGGCGGAACGATCTTCGCAACGGGTGGTGACGGATTCGCCGCGGTCTTCGTCGCGCCGGACGCAGCGCTCGCGGCCGCGGTGCAGATGCAGCGTGCGATTCCTGCCGTCACGGATGTCGCGGGTCTGGCCCTCGCGCCGCGGATCGGCGTGCACACGGGCGAGGCCATCGCCCGTGACGGCGACTACTTCGGTGCACACGTGAACAAGGCGGCTCGCATCGCCGCGCTCGGGCACGGTGGGCAGATCGTGTTGTCGGGCACGACCGCGGACCTGATCACGCGGCCACCGCGTGCAACCTCCTTCGAGCTGCGAGGTGAGCACCGGCTGAAGGGCTTCGCCGATCCGGAGCGCATCGTGGAGCTCGTCCTGGACGAACGGCGCACGCGGTTCCCGCCTCTGCGCTCGTTGGCGCCGGCGGTCACGAACCTTCCCGGCGTCACGACGTCGTTCGTGGGACGCGACGAGGAGCTGGCGACGCTGCGAACGCTGCTCGCGCAACGCCCGCTCGTCACGCTCGTCGCTCCCGGCGGATCGGGCAAGACCCGGCTCGCGGTCGAGATCGCGCGGTCGCTCGTCGACGAGTACGGCGACGGGGTGTGGTTCGTCGACCTCGCCGACGTGAGCGAGCCGGCTGCGGTCGCGGCCGCGTTCCTCGCCGTCGGGGATCTTTCGGAGACGGTTGTGCCGGCGGACGTCGACAGCCTCACCGCGGCGCTCGGTTCGCGCCGGATCCTGATCGTCGCCGACAACTGCGAGCAGGCCGTCGATGCCGTCGCCGACCTCGCGGGCGCGGTGCTGGCGCGCTGCCCCGAGGCACGCATCCTCGCGACGAGCCGGCGGCCCCTCGGAGTGGTCGGAGAGCAGCAGGTGCGCGTGACGACGCTCGACACGGAGGGATGCGGCGCCGAGGTCAGCCCCGCGTCCCGGCTCTTCATCGATCGGGCCCGGCTCGTACGCCCGGAGTACAGCCCGTCGCACCCCGAGATGGCCACGATAGACGAGATCTGCCGCCGGCTCGACGGACTGCCGCTCGCCATCGAGCTCGCCGCGGCGCGCACGGGCGTCTTCAGCGTGCACGATCTGGCCGGCCGGCTCGACGACGCGCGCCTGCTGGCGGGCGATCGCCGGGTACTTCGCCATCAGAGCCTCGACGCCGTCGTCGAATGGAGTCATGACCTCCTGGGCGCGCTCGACCGCCGGGCGTTTCGGCGTCTCGCCGTCTTCGCGGGCTCGTGGAACCTTGCGGCCGCGGAGGACGTGCTCCCGGACGACAAGATCCGTCGCGACGAGGTCGCGGGCGCGTTGAGCCGGCTCGTCGAGCACTCGCTGATCGCCGCCGAGCCCGCGTCCGGCGTGACTCGGTACCGCATGCTGGCCACGATCGCCGCCTTCGCCAGTGCCAAGCTCGACGAGTCGGGTGAGCGCGAGACGGTGCGCGCGCGGCTTCGCGACCATTTCTCCGCGGGGCTCGCGGCCCGGGCGCGTGACTTCGAGCACTTCGTGTGGGCTGCACCCGCAGACGACGTCGCGAACGTCCAGGCCGCGCTCGAGTGCAGCATCGCCACGCAGTCGCCGGACCAGGCCGCGGAGCTGCTCGCGTACGCGACCCCTCTGCTCTCGGTCACGAGTGCATCGAGCGGTTGGAGGTCATCGTTCGCGGCCAACATGACCGCCCGGTTGCGCGCGAGCGGCACCCTCACGCGTCGCGGGCGGGAGTGGATCGAGCTGAGCGAGACGGTGGCGGCGGAGATCGGCGGCGATTTCGTCGTCGCCGACGAGCTGGCGACCCGACTGCGCGCGACCACCGATGACGATGTCGTCCTGTTCATCTCGTCGTTTCTCTACGGGCACCACCGCGCCGCGTTCGATCCGGCCGCGGCGGCCGCCGGGTTCGACCGGATGACC
>DATMUX010000417.1:0-5788 GCA_035563695.1 Acidimicrobiia bacterium | reverse complement strand
CGCGAGTTGCAGGGAACGCCGTGATCGACCGCGCCGCCCTCGACGATCTCGCGGTGCGACTCGCGGCCGCGCTTCCCGGGAGCGTGAGGCGGGACGCGCCGTCGGCCGCGCTCACGACCTACCGCTGCGGCGGCCCGCTCGCGGTGCTCGTCCGCGTCGATCACGAGCGCGACCTCGTCACGATCGCCGAGGCGCTCGCCGCCTTCACCGCGGCTCCGGTGCTGGTGATCGGGCGCGGCTCGAACCTGTTGATCGCCGACTCGGGGTTCGCCGGTCTCGCGATCGTGCTGGGCGGCGAGCTCGACACGCTCGCCGTCGACACCGCGGGAGCGACAGTAGAGGCCGGTGGAGCGGTCGCGCTCCCGGTGCTCGCCCGTCGCGCCGCCGCCGCGGGAATCGGCGGGCTGGAGTTCTACGTCGGCATCCCGGGCAGCGTCGGCGGCGCGGTGCGGATGAACGCCGGCGGGCACGGCGCGCAGACGGGCGACGTGCTCGTACGTGTCCGGGTCGTCGACCTCGCCGGCGCACGCGCGGTCGCGGTCCGCGCCGTGCCCGCGGCCGCCCTCCGGCTCGGCTACCGGTCCTCGGTGCTCGGTGCGCGCGAGGTCGTGACCGCGGCGACCTTCCGCGGCCGCTCCGACGATCCGGATGCGTGCGGGGCGCGCATCGACGAGATCGTGCGGTGGCGGCGGGAGCACCAACCCGGCGGGCAGAACGCCGGGTCGGTGTTCACGAACCCGCCGGGTGACGCCGCGGGCCGCCTGATCGAGGCCTGCGGGCTCAAGGGACGGCGGGTCGGAGGAGTCGTCGTGTCCGAGAAGCATGCGAACTTCTTCGTGGCCGAGCCGGGAGCGCGCGCCGCCGACGTCGTGGACCTCATGCGCGAGGTCCGCGAGTCCGTCGAGGCCGCCACGGGCGTGCGGCTGGAGCCCGAGCTCCAGCTGGTCGGCTTCGAGACGACTGTGGAGGAGAGACGACGATGACCACGACGCCGGTCCGCATCGACCCGCGCATACGCAAGCGCCGCATCGAGGTGCAACGCGAGGCCGGCCGCCGCCGGTTGCGGGTGCTGCTCGTCCTCATGACCGTTCTCAGCCTCGCGGGTCTCGCGTACTTGACCGTGACGTCGCCACTGCTCGACGTCGACCGCATCGAGGTGGTCGGCGCGCAGCACGTGAGTGCCGACGAGGTGCGCGCGGCATCGGGCGTGCACCTGCACGCGCCGTTGTTGTTCGTCGATTCGGGTTCGGTCGCGCGCCGCGTCGAGCGGCTCCCGTGGATTGCGCATGCGTCGGTACACGGTGTGCTGCCGGGAACGCTGCGCATCTCGGTGGTCGAGTACGCGCCCGTGGCGTACGTGCGTGCCCCGACCGGAGTGTTGCTCGTCGCCGCGAACGCGCACGTGATCGCGCGCGCCGCCACGCCTGATCACGGGCTCGTCGAGATTCGCGGGTTGCGCGCGCTGCCAGGTGTCGGCGATCTGCTCGCTGCCGCCGATGCACCGTCGATCGTGGCGAAGCTGCCTGCCGCGCTGGCCGAGCAGGTCGGGTCGATCGATGTCAGCGGGGGAGCGCTCACGCTCGATCTTCGACAAGGCGGCGAGATCCGGTTCGGGAACGCGCGCGACGCGGATGCCAAGAGCGCGGCCGCGCTCGCGGTGTTGCGCTATCTCGGGAGCGCGCACTTCCGCTACATCGACGTGTCCACGCCGCAGCGGCCCGTGTCCCACGATTGATTCGCCGGGCGCGCTCGGGTAAATTCTCGACGCGAAGCACAGGTTGACGTAATTGTCAACGTAATTGTCAACCTCAAGTGGAGCTTCAGAGTTCGGGGGGAATCCCGGCAAGGAAGCCGGTCGCGACGCCATCGAGCCTTCAGCCCGATGCCTCGCGGCCGTCGTCCGTCAGCCCACGCGAGGCAGGAAGCCACGCGCGAACAGGAAGAAGGTCGGGCATGCTCGGCGCACCGCAGCACTATCTGGCAGTGATCAAGGTCGTCGGTGTCGGCGGCGGCGGCTGCAACGCCGTCAACCGCATGATCGACGCGGGGCTGAAGGGTGTCGAGTTCATCGCGATCAACACCGACGCGCAGTCGTTGCTGCTGTCGGATGCCGACGTGAAGCTCGACATCGGCCGCCAGCTCACGCGCGGGCTCGGCGCGGGCTCCGACCCCGACGTCGGGCGGCAAGCAGCCGAGGAGCACCGCCAAGAGATCGAAGAGGTGCTGAAGGGCGCCGACATGGTGTTCATCACCGCGGGCAAGGGCGGCGGTACCGGAACGGGCGGCGCGCCGGTCGTCGCCGAGATCGCGAAACAGATCGGCGCGCTCACGATCGGTGTCGTCACGCGACCGTTCACCTTCGAGGGGCGGCGGCGCTCGGTGCAGGCCGAGACCGGCATCTCGAAGCTCAAGGAGAAGGTCGACACGATCATCATCATTCCGAACGAGCGCTTGTTGCAGGTGAGCGACGAGCGGACGTCGATGTTGAACGCGTTCAAGATGGCCGACGAGGTGCTGCTGCAAGGTGTTCAGGGCATCACCGACCTCATCACCACGCCGGGTCTCATCAATACCGACTTCGCCGACGTCAAGATGATCCTCACGAACGCGGGATCCGCGCTCATGGGCGTGGGATATGCGTCGGGCGACGGCCGCGCCGTCGCGGCGGCGCGCGCCGCGATATCGAGCCCGTTGCTCGAAGCGAGCATCGAAGGCGCGCGCGGCATCCTGCTGAACGTCAGCGGTCCCTCCGACCTGGGTCTGTTCGAGTTGAACGAGGCGGCCGAGATCATCGGCCAGGCCGCGCATCCCGACGCCAACATCATCTTCGGTGCCGTCATCGACGACGCCCTGGGCGACGAGGTGCGCCTCACGGTCATCGCCGCGGGGTTCGATCGCTTCGAGGGGGAGTCCCGCGAGCGCCGCTCGAGCTTCTCGCTCGACCTCGACGACGAGGATTCGCTCGCGGGCGAGGAGGCGCTCGACCTCGGCGACGACGACTTCGACGTTCCCGAGTTCCTGCGCTGACCCCGGGGTGTGACGTCGATCCCGGCCGCGCCGTTGCTCGAAGCGCACCTCGGTGCGGTGCACGTGTGGTGCAGCGGCCGTGACGCCGGGAACGTCGGCGATCACGTCGGCGACGATCGGGCGACGGTCGAGCGCAACCGGCGCGGTGTGGCCCGCGCGGCCGGGCTCCCGGATCCGGCGGCCTGGATGTGGCTGCGCCAGGTGCACGGTGCACGGGTGCACGTCGCCGCCGGACCGGCTCCACCCGGGAATCCGCCCGAGGCCGACGCGGCCGTCACCGCCGTGCGCGGGTTGCCGCTCGCGGTCGTGACCGCGGATTGTGCGCCGCTCGTGCTCGCGTCCGACGACGCGGTTGCCGTGGTGCACGCCGGTCATCGCGGCCTGGCCGCGGGCGTGGTCGAAGCGGCCGTGGCGCACGTGCGCGCGACCGGCCGGAGCGAGGTGCGGGCGTTTCTCGGTCCCTGCATCCGGGCGGCGCGCTACGAGTTCGCGCCGGGCGACCTCGAGCCGTTCGTGGCGCGCTTCGGCCCGAGCGTCGCGAGCCGGACCGACAGCGGTCGTCCCGCGCTCGACATCCCCGCGGCGATCGGCATCGTGCTCGAGCGGCTCGACGTCACCGCGCTCGACGATTGCCGGGTGTGCACGGCGTCGTCACCCGCGTACTTCTCCTACCGGCGCGATGGTCGCACCGGACGCCAGGCGACCGTCGCGATGCTCGCGTGAGCTCCGCCGCGGTCGCGGAGCATCTGGCCGAGGTGCGCGCCCGCATCGCGGATGCGGCCCGCGCGTCGGGCCGGAGAAGCGGCGACATCACGCTCGTCGTCGTCACCAAAGGCGTCGAACCGGACCGGATCCGTGCCGCAGTCGACGCCGGCGCGCACGACCTCGGCGAGAATCGAGCCCAGGAGCTGCTGGCCAAGGCCCCGGCGCTCGCCGGCGTCGAACCGGTGCCCCGCTGGCACTTCATCGGCCGCTTGCAGCGCAACAAGGTGCGCAGCGTCGCCCCGTACGTCGCGCTCTGGCAGTCGGTCGACCGCGAGGAGCTCGCCGCCGAGATCGGCCGGCGGGCGCCCGGCGCGACCGTGCTCGTTCAGGTGAACGTCGCCGGAGAGGCCCAAAAGGGTGGTTGCCCACCGGCCGACGCTCCCGGGCTCGTCGAGGCGTGCCGGCGGCACGGATGCGCCGTGGACGGCCTGATGACGGTGCCGCCCGCCCGGAGTGACCCGCGTGCGGTCTTCGACGAGGTCCGGGAGCTGGTCGAACGGCTCGGCCTGCCGGTCTGCTCCATGGGCATGAGCGGCGACTACGAGCTCGCGATCGCGCACGGAGCGACCATGGTCCGGGTCGGGAGTGCGATCTTCGGTCCACGCCGCGAGCCGCCCGCCGCGCGACGATAACCTTGCGCTGCGCGCGCACGGCGGCCGGCACCTCGGTGAGCCCACTCCGGTGAGCCCACCCGGTGAGCACCCGGCGAGTCGTGGCGCGCGACGTGTTCCAGTGCGTGACGTGTTCCACGGACGAGAAGGGACGCCGCATGTCGGTCTTTCACAAGACGATGGTCTGGCTGGGCCTCGTCGACGACGACGAGTACTACGGCGACGACGAGGAGTACTACGCGGACGAGTACGGCGAGCCGGTCGCGACGCCCGCCCGGCCGTCGGCGCGCGTCGCCGCGACGGCGACCGCGACGGCGACCGCCCCCGTCGAGGCGGGACCGCTCACCGTCATCCGCAGCCCCCGCGAGCGTGAGCGCGAGCGCGAGCCGGTCCCGGCGCACGCGCCCGCCGCACCCCGCTCCGCGACGGTCCGGCCGATGCCGATGCCCGCGACGCGGGTGCACGTCATGGAGCCGAAGGGCTTCAACGACGCGCAAGAGGTCGGCGACCGGCTGAAGTCCGGCCAGCCCGTCATCTTGAACCTGCAAGGTGTCGACCGCGATCTCCAGCGGCGCCTCATCGACTTCTCGAGTGGCCTCGCGTATGCACTGAACGGAACGATGTCGAAAGCGGCCGACCAGGTGTTCTTGTTGACCCCGTCGAACGTCGAAGTCTCCGAGGAGGAGAAGGAGCGGTTGCAGGCGCGCGGTCTCTACCGCGCGCCGCGCTCGTGAAGTCGGCCCTGTGCACGTTGCTGGGTATCTACATGCTCGTGCTGCTGATGCGCGCGGTCATGTCGTGGTTTCCGATCCGTCCCGGGACACCCTTCGCGACGATCTACCGGGTGTTGCTCGACGTCACCGAGCCCGTCCTCACTCCCTTGCGCCGCGTGATCCCCCCGGCCGGAATGTTCGATCTGTCGTTCCTCGTGCTGTTCATCGGGATCGAGATCGTTCGTACCGCGGTGCTGCGGTGCCCGGGCGCGCTCTTTTGACTCCCTGACCCGCGCGGCGCGCACGCACGACGGATGTCACGCGCAGTGACGACATGACGATGTCGTGAGTTCGACGCGCGCGATGCCTCCGCGGGACAACAACACTGCAAGGCCTCCGAGGAACACCACCACCGCAAGTGGCGGGGTTACGATGGCGCGCATGGAGATCACCCCCAGAGAGCTCCGCGACCAGGAGATCCACTCGGCGGTACGTGGCTACGACCGCGACGAGGTCAACGACCTGCTCGAACGCGCGGCCGCCACCATCGAGTCGGCCAACGACCGCGTGAAGCAGATGCAGGAACGTCTCGCGTCGGCGCAGGCCGAGGCCGGCCGCACGCGTGAGACCGAGGACATCTTGCACCGGACGCTGCTGCTCGCACAGCGCGCC
>DATMUX010000416.1:0-2537 GCA_035563695.1 Acidimicrobiia bacterium | reverse complement strand
ACTCACGCGCCGGGCCGCGATCTCGTTCCCCGACGAGGACGTGCTCGTCGCGACCCAGCTCGCGCAACCGAGCTGCTACGTGCTCTTGCAGAGCTACGCGAATGTCGTACCGCGACCGGGTTACACGCCCAACGGCGAGGACCGTGCGTGGGGTCGTCGCCTTGCCAAGCGCTACGGCGTCGAACCGCATTTCGACGACCGCGCGTTCAAGATCGCGGTGAAGGGTCGCAAGCCGCCGTGCTTGCCCATCCTCGACACCAGCCCGGTCAAGGCGACGGGGGGTGCGAAGATCGCGTCGCTCGTCGGCCAGCTCGACGCGGCACGCGGTCAGGGAATGATCGCGTTCGGCTGGGCGGTCGCCGAGGAGCTCGCGGCCGGCTCTTACGTCGCCGCTCGCTGACGGGCCGAGAGCACGTCATCGATCTGCTCGCGCAGCTCGGCCGCCGAAGTCACCGGCTGCCGGCAGGTGTAGTGCTCGCAGACGTACGCGGTGGCGCGACCGTCGCGTAGCTCGCGCCCGGCCAGCAGCGGGGAATCGCGGCCGGCACCCGGAGGGCCAGCCAGCGTGACCGACGACGGGATGAAGCGGCGGGCCACCTCGGCGCGCAGCGCCCGCGTCGCGGCGTCGCCGGGATCGCCGACGATCGCGATCTCCACCGGCGGGCTCGTGGCCCGCTCCAACGCGGCCAGCAGGTGCGCGAAGGCGGACGGGTGCGAGGCCATCGGGCGCGCGAGGAGGCTCAGGATCTCGAGCGCGGGCGCCTCGTACCGTGACTCGCCCGTGAGCGCCGCCAGGCGCAGCAGCCCGTTGGCCGCGAGCGAATTCGCCGACGGGGTCGCGTCGTCGAAGAGATCCTTGGGGCGCACGATGAGCTGTTCGGCATCGTGGCCGGTCGTGAAGAATCCGCCGGCGTCGCCGTCGTGGAAGAGGCGTAACAACTCGTCGGCGACCGTGCGGGCATCGCCCAGCCAGGTGCTGTCGTCACGCTCGGCGAGCGTGCACAGCGCCTCGAGCAGCGCGGCGTAGTCCTCCGCGTAGGCGAGGTGGGGGGCGCGCCACGACCGAAGGAAGCGCCCGTCGGTCCGGCGGAGCTCGTCGAGCAGGAAGCGCCCGTTCGCCCGCGCCGCGCTCATCCAGTCGTCGCGGTCGAACACGCCTGCGGCCTCGGCGAGCGCGTCGAGCATCAACGCGTTCCAGCCCAGTAGCACCTGGTCGTCGAGCCCGGGGCGCACCCGCTCGGAACGCCGGGCGAGCAGTGCTCGCCGGGTTCGTTCGACCGGCGCCCGCACGGCCGCATCGCGATCGGTGACGTGCAGGATGTTTCCGGTGAAGCCGGTGTGCGGGTCGGCGAAATTGCCGTTCTCGGTAACGCCGAAGCAAGCGATCACCTCGCCGGCGTCGGAACCGCAGACCTCGCGGATCTCGGAGAGCGACCAGCAGTAGAACTTCCCCTCGACGCCTTCCGAGTCGGCGTCTTCGGCCGCGAAGAATCCTCCCGCGGGATGGTGAAGGTCGCGCAGCACGTACCCGATCGTGTCCTCGACGACGCGCCGGTAGAGCTCGGCACCTGTGACCAGATATCCGTGGAGGTACGCGCGGGTGAGGAGCGCGTTGTCGTAGAGCATCTTCTCGAAGTGGGGCACGAGCCAGCGGTCGTCGGTCGAGTAGCGGGCGAACCCGCCGCCGAGCTGATCGTGGATGCCCCCCGCGGCCATGGCGTCGAGCGTCGTCGTCACCATCGTGCGCGTCTCGTCGGACCGGTTGCGGAGGAACGCGCGGCACAGGAAGTCGATGGTCGTCGCCTGCGGGAACTTCGGCGCGCGGCTGAATCCACCGAAGCGGGGTTCGAACTGCTCACGGATCCGCGCATACGCCTGTTCGAGGATCGTCGCGTCCACGGTGCTCGCGGTTCCGGGCCGGAGCATGTCGCCGGCGATCGCGGCCGTCAGCTGCGCGCTCTGGTCGAGCACGTCGGCCCGGCGTTCGCGCCACGCTCCGGCGACGGCTTCGCAGACGCGGCGGAATGCGGGCATGCCGTGGCGGTCGGCGTCGGGAAAGTAGGTGCCCGCGTAGAAGGGGCGGCCATCGGGCGTGCACCAGACGCTCATAGGCCAACCACCGCGGCCGGTCAGCGCCTGGACCGACTGCATGTAGATGGCGTCGATGTCGGGCCGCTCCTCGCGGTCGACCTTCACGTTCACGAACAATCCGTTCATGACCTCCGCCGTCGCGGGATCTTCGAATGACTCGTGCGCCATCACGTGACACCAGTGGCACGACGAGTACCCGACCGACAAGAACACGGGGACGTCGCGCGCGAGTGCCTGCGCGAACGCCTCCTCGCCCCACGGATACCAGTCGACGGGATTGCCGGCGTGCTGGCGGAGGTACGGGCTCGTCTCGCCGTCGAGGCGGTTCGTCATCGCGCGATGCCGACCTCGTGGGCGAGGTTCTCGCACTCGCCGTTCCGCGCGCCCGGCGTCGGCGTCGGGTTCATGCCTCGACCGTACCCCTGGTGCGGTTCGCCACCAGCTTC
>DATMUX010000415.1:0-11560 GCA_035563695.1 Acidimicrobiia bacterium | reverse complement strand
CCCGCGGCCGACCGACAGAGAAGGCATGCAGGACGAGCGCACGCGTGCGCTCTGGCCGATCTGGGCCATGGCGATCACGATGGCGGGCGGGGGCGTGGCCCTGTTCACGCTCGCCACGATGCAGCCGGCGCAGCCGCGCGTCATGCATGTTCCGTGGTACGTGCTCGCGCTCGGCTTCACGGTCGTCGAGCTGTGCCCCCTCTACTTCCAGCTGCGCGGCGAGACGCACTCGTTCGCGCTGCACGAGATCGTGCTCGTCATCGGATTGTTCACGCTTTCGCCGCTCGGGCTGCTCGCGGCCAGCGTGGCCGGATGCATCGTGGTGCTCGGTGCGGTCCGGCGCATCCCCGCGGTGAAGCTGACGTTCAACCTCGGCCAGCTCGTGCTCAGCACCGCGGCCGCGACCGTCGTGTTCGGCGCGATCGCGTCCGGCTCCGGCACGCTCGCGTTCCGCAACTGGGTCGCGGCGTTCGCCGCGACCGCGACGTTCGCGGTGATCGGCGCCCTGGCCGTCGCCGTCGCCATCACGATCGTCCAGCGCAGTCTCGCGCGGGCCGCCCTGCGCTCGAGCGTGCTGCTCGCGGTCGCCGGTGCACTCGTGAACACGATGCTCGGCTTGGTAGCCGTCATCGTGCTCTCCGAGTCGCTCGTCGCGGTCGGGTTGCTGATCGGACCGATCATCGTCGTCTTCGCCGCATACCGCGCGTACCTGTCCGAGCGCGCCAAGACGGCTCGCCTGCAGTTCCTCTACCGCGCGTCGGAGCTGCTGAGCGACGCGCGTGACCTCGAGGCCGGGCTGCTCGCACTGCTCGACTTTGCGCGCGACACGTTCCACGTCGAGCTCGCCGAGGTCGTGCTACTCGGCGAGCCGGACGAACCGATGGGCTTCCACACGCATTCCGGCCCCGGCGATCGCGGGACGCGCCTCGAGCCCGTCGAGCGGGACGACGTGAACAGCGTCCTCGACGCGGCCGGTGACGCGACGGGCACGGTCTTGCACCGGCCCGAACCGGAGTCACCGTTGGCGACGCGCCACGGCGTCGAGATCGCGTCGATGATGATCGCGCCGCTGCACGGCGAGTCGGGAGCTCGGGGCGCCGTGTTCGTGGCCCGGCCGCGGGGCGCGATCATCGAGTCGTTCACCAAGGACGAGCAGCGGCTGTTCGAGACCTTCTCGACCCAGCTCGCCACCACGATGGAACGCAGCCGGCTGAGCACCTCGCTCGCCGCGCTGCGGGTCCTGAAACAGGAGCTCCAGCACCAGGCCCACTACGACTCGCTGACGGGACTCGCCAATCGCGCGCTGTTCCGTGAACGCGTCGACGAGGCACTGAGCGAAGCATCGGCCGACGGCACGAGCGTCGCGGTGCTGTTCATCGATCTCGACGACTTCAAGACCGTCAACGACACGATGGGGCACGCGGCGGGCGACACGCTGCTCGTCGAAGTGGCCCGGCGCATCGACGGGTCGGTGCGCGACCGTGACGTCGCCGCGCGGCTCGGCGGCGACGAGTTCGCGGTGCTGGTGCACGGCGCCCAACACGACGCGGCGGTGCGCGCCATCGCCGATCGCATCCTCCTCGCGCTCGGGGACGCGATCATCATCGAGGGACATTCCGTCATCCCGCAGGCGAGCATCGGCATCGCAACCCAATCGGGCACGACCACCGCGGCCGAGCTCATGCAGCAGGCCGACGTCGCCATGTACACCGCGAAGCGCAACGGCAAGGGTCGCTTCGACGAGTTCGATCCGAACATGAGCCTGACGGTCGCGCACCGCCACCAGCTCAAGGCGGGCCTCCAGCGTGCGCTGCAGCACGAGGAGTTCGTGCTCCAGTACCAGCCGGTGATCGAGGTGTCGTCGGGCACCGTCACCGCGGTCGAGGCACTCTTGCGCTGGCACGACCCGGTGCGCGGGACGATCGGCCCGACGGAGTTCGTCGGTGTCGCGGAGGAGACGGGACTCATCGTCCCGATCGGCCGGCTGGCGCTGCAACTCGCGTGCCGCCAGGCGGCCGAATGGACCGCGATCGCGCCGGACCTGCGCGTCTTCGTCAACCTGTCGACGCGCCAGCTCTCATCGGCCGACCTCGTCGACGACGTGTGCGCCGCGCTCTCCGGGGCCGGCCTCGACGCCCGTCACCTGCTCCTCGAGGTCACCGAGACGGCCATGATGCGCGACATCGACGAAGCGCGCGAGCGGCTGACGGCGCTCCGGAACGCGGGGGTGGGCGTCGCGATCGACGACTTCGGTACGGGGTTCTCGTCGCTCAGCTACCTGCGCCAGCTCCCGATCGACTCGCTCAAGATCGCCAAGCCGATCATCGACGGGATGTTCGAGGCGGACGCCAACGCCGCGTTCGTCAAGGGCATCGTCGAGTTGGGCCACGTCATCGGTTTGAAGGTCGTCGCCGAAGGCGTCGAGCAGTTCGAGCAGTACGCGGCCCTCGTCGGCATGGGCTGCGACTTCGTCCAGGGCTACTACTACGCGCCGTCGATGGAACCCGAGGAGATCACCGAGCTCCTCGAGACGCGCATCGCGGTTCCGAGCACGGCTCCGGCGCCGGACGTCGCGCGCCTGCGCGCCATCTGAGCTCTCCCTCGGAGCCCGTCGGTAGAGTCCTCGACGTGGAGAAGCTCGTATACCTCGTGTGGGACCGACCGTCGCGCGCACCTCGCGACGTGCGCGCGCAGTTCCTCGACGACGTCGGTCCCCGGATGCTCGCGCTCGGGCCCGCCGCGCTCCAGATCGACCTCGACGACGACGAGGCCCAGGTCGCGACGATGGTGCCCGTGGCGGGTGACGAGCTACCGGTGCGCGCCTACGTGTCGCTGTGGCTCGACAATCACGACCGGCGCGCGCCCTACGAAACGGTCCTCGCCGAGGCGGGGGTTCGGCGCGCCGGGTACCTCGTGACCGAGTCGTTGTACTGCGACTACGGCAAAAACGCGCACGCACCCGCGCGGGACTGGCCGGACGGCGCCCGCTCGCCGGGCATCGTCACGCTCACCGTGTTCGACAAGCCCGTAGGTGTCGACAACGACGCGTTCTACGGTCACTGGTACGGGCACCAGTCACCGATGTCGGAGGCGATGCAACCGCGCGCCCGCTACGTGCGCAACGCGGTCGCCCGGGCGTTGACACCCGGTGCCCCGCGCTATCGCGCGATCGTCGAGGAGGCGTGGCCGACGGTCGAGCACCTGACCGACCTGCGCACGTTCTTCGGGGCCGCTTCGGACGACGAGCTCGGCGAGAACATCCAGGTGATGCTCGACAGCACGAAGCTGCTGTACGACCCGGCCACGATGCGCAACTACACGATGAGCGAATACATGCTCCTGAGCTGAGGAAATGCGGCGCACGTATCGTGCGCCGCCCGAAGCGGGGCCCAGCGGCCCGGCGCCGAAGGCGCCAAGAGCGGAAACTGAGCTGAGGAAATGCGTGGTTACCTGAACGCCGAGCGCTCGTACGTTCGCAGGCGTTCGAATTGCTCGCGCAGCTCGGCGCGCCGGCCGCGGTCGTGCGCGAGGTTCACGAGCTCGTGCGGGTCGTCGCCGAGCGAGTACCACTCGTGTTCCTGATCCTCGAACGCGGCAGCGACGTCGTAGAGCTTCGTGCCGGGTTCCTTTCCCCACAGGCCGGTCGACGGCTTCCCGCCGCCGACGCCGTAGTAGCGCGCGTACTTCGTGTCGCCGTCGAAGAAGCCGCGGATGGCGTAGCGGGTCTGGTTGATGTTCGGCGTGTGCGCCGTGTCGTGCGCGAACAGGATGTGGTCGCGCACCGACACGGCGGGATCGCGCAGCACCGGCGAGAGGTCGACTCCGCGCAGCGACGGTTGCGACGCCGGGTCGACACCCCCGAGCGCCACGATCGTCGAGGCCAGGTCGACGTGCGACGCGAGCGCGGCCGACTGCGTGCCGGGCCGGGTCGTTCCCGGAACGCGCACGTAGCAGGGGACGTGCATGATCTCCTCGTACACGAACGGCCCCTTGCTGCGCAGGCCGTGCGATCCGCACATGTCGCCGTGGTCGGAGGTGAAGATCACGATCGTGTCGTCGTACGCGCCCGTCTCTTCCAGCGCGCCGAGCACAGTGCCCAGCGACACGTCGGCGAGCTGGTGGAGCTTCACGTAGTAGTCGAGGTGCCGCAGCCACGACTTCGTGTCGGCCGGATCGATGTAGCCCCACATGCCGTGTTGCTGGTCCCACCGCCATTGCCGCTGCGTCGCCGGCTTGTCGAGGAGGTCGTCGTCGAAGTTCGGGGGCAGCTCGTCGCACACCGCGTCGTAAGTGGTGTCGAACAGCGGGAGCACCTCGTCGTCCTTCCACTTGGACAGCTGTAGCAGCTGTTCGACGAACGCGACCTCGTCGGCGTGGGCGGGATCGTCGTGGTAGGTGGGCTGGTCGATCGGGAACCACATCACGTCGTGCGGGTTCACGAGCGCGACCGTGAGGAACCACGGCCGGTCGAGCGTCGTGGCGTTGGCGCGCAGCCACGCGGCCGCGTTCGAGGCGATGATCGGATCGAAGTGCACGCCCGTGCCCGCCCATCCCATGAAGTGCCGGTCGTTGCCCTCCCAATCGGCGAAGCCGTAGGCAGCCATGTCGGGGGACGCGCCCCGCGACAGGTGCCACTTCCCGATGTAGCTACTGCGGTAGCCCGCGTCGCGCAGGATCGAGCCGATCGTGGGGATCGCGGGATCGAGCTCGGTGTTCTCGGGCCAGATCACGTTGTCGACCACGTGGTGCTGCGCGAGGTACCGGCCCGTGAGGAGCGACGCGCGCGAGGGTGAGCAGGGCGAGCTGTGCGTGTAGTAGCGCGTGAGCTCGAGCCCTTCGGCCCGCAGCCGGTCGCGCCACGGCAGCTGCACGTGAGCCGGAAGCCACGTGCGATGCCGTTCCTGGTCGGAAACCACGAGCAGGATGTTCGGGCGGTCGGTCGACACGCGGGTCAGCCTCCGAAGCCGTTGAGCAAACCCGTGAGGCCACTCGGATGGTGCGCGCCGAACGCGAGTTGCTCGAGGACGCCGAGCCCGACCTTGTCGCCCCGGCGGGCGCGCATCACCTGCTGGATGTGGATGTTCCACGGCTCGAGGTTGTCGAGCTCCTCGACCTTGTGCTCCTCGGAGCCGACCGCCAGCTCGCCGTGCCAGTGCCCGTGACCCCACTCCGGGTGCGTGTACCCGAGCCCGCGCATCCGGAACGTCAGCAGCGGCTCGAGCTCGATGCGTTCCTCGGTGCCGTCGTGGCGGAGGAGTCGCAGCGACGCGCCGTCGGAGCGACGCAGGCCCGGCGCCCAGCGCACCATGTGCACTCCGCCGGCGAGGTGGTGGATGCGCGTGTCGGCGTCGGGTCCGAACATCGGATCGGACGCGCCGGCAATGTCGAGCGTGGCCTGGCTCCCGACCCAGCGATCGCCGTTCTCGCGCTCGAAGCACAAGAAGTGCGTGCAACAGTCGTCCCAGTTGATCGGTGCCCACAAGAAGAAGATCTGCGGCAATGTGAGGTCGGGTGCACCGGGCGCGGGCGCGCCTACAGGGCGCACGCCCCACGAACGGTCCTTCGTGCCGTACACGCGCTCGATCGGAAACTCTCGCCCTCCCGCGGCGATCCGTCCCGACCACGTCCCCCATTGCGTCATGCGCGTCGAGTCCATGACCGTCTTCGTACCGGCTGTCATGGTCTGGCGGGGCTCCTCGAGCGCGACGGTGCGCGCCGTGAACGTCACGTCGGCGTCGATGCCGAGATCGGCGGCGTCGGCGCGCACGCGCGTAACGCGCAGCGGCTCGACGACCTCGATCGTCAAGGGGCCGATGCGCGTCTCGCCGCGGTCGACGGGGATACGGCCCGAAGCGAACACCGATCGCTGCACGCCGTCGTGCACGACCGCGAAGGCACCGTCGATGATGCCCCGGTTCGGGTACACGGCCATGCCGGCCGCGAAGTAGAGCTCCTCGGTATAGCCGTTGAACCAGAAGCGGTCGTAGTGGTTCGGGTCCGCGCTGACGGTGTGCGCGATCGGCAGCGGCGTCTGGTGGATCGGGTAGTCGTCGAACGGCGTGAGCATGCCGGCGACGCTACCCGCCTCCCAACGTGCGTCAAATCTCCATACCCCGTATGGAGATTTGACGCAGGTTGGCGTGGAAAGGGGCTCAGGACGTGGCCGCGTCGAAGCGGCGGCGCAGCTCGGCCATGACCGACGGCGCGTCGGCCGGATCCGCGCAGAACGCTCGCAACGTGGCGTGCACGTCGGTGGCACCGGCCGCGATCAGCTCGGGCACCGATTCCATGCTGCGGGCGACTTCGGGCCGATCGTCGCCGCCGCGAGCGATCCGCAACGGCGCCTGCACGCGGAGCGCGGCGGGATCGCGCCCGGCCTGCGTCCATGCGCCGCGAATCATGACCACACCCGCGGCGATGCCCTCGGTCGTCTCGCCCATGATCGGGATCCACGCGTCCCCGAAACGCACGATCCGGTCGAGGTTGCGCGTGTGCAGCGTGCCCGCGATCCATAGCGGCACGCCGCCGGCCTGCACCGGCTTCGGCTCGCAGTAGATCTCCCGGAACGAAAGCGTCGGTGTGTCGAGATCGGCCGGGGTGTTGCTCCACAGCACCTTCAGTGCCGCGAGCGTGTCGGTCAGCAGCTGTGCGCGCCGTTCGAACGGAAGCCCCAGCGCGTCGTACTCCTCGCGCTGCCAGCCGGCGCCGACGCCGAGATCGACGCGCCCGCCCGACAGCTGGTCGAGCGTCGCGACCTGCTTCGCGAGCAGCCCGGCCGGTCGCAGCGGCGCGATGAGGATGCCGGTCGCGAGCCGGACGCGCGTCGTGACCGCGGCGATCGCGGTCAGCATCGTGAGGGGCTCGAACCACGGCGCGTCGGGCGGCACCGGGAACTTGCCCCACGCGTAGTTCTCGGTGTGCGGACCCATGACGACGTGGTCGACGACGATCACGCGATCGATGCCCGCGTCGTCGGCGGCGCGGCCCAGATCGGCAAAACGCCGCCACTCGCCGGCGGGGTACGTGGATCCGTAGTTCGCCAGCCCGACGCTCAGCGTCGGCGCGCCCGCCGCACTCGCCGCACTCGCCGCACTCATCGTGACACCTTCACCCGGTGGCGGATGTCGCGCGACGACGTGCCGACGCGGAGCTCGAACTCGCCCGGCTCGACTGTCCACGCGTGCGCGTCGACGTCCCAGAACGCGAAGGCGCGGTCCTCGACGAGCAGCGTGACGTCGCGCGCCTCGCCCGGATCGAGCCACACCTTGGCGAAGGCCGCGAGCTCGTGGGGCGGACGCGCGACCGATGACTCGACGTCGTGGACGTAGCACTGCACCACTTCGGCGCCCCGAACCCCGCCGGCGTTCGTGACGCGGACCGAGAGCGTGCGCGCGCCGGCGTCCCACACCGGCTCACCGATCTGGAACGTCGTGTACGAGAGCCCGTGACCGAACGCGAAGCGCGGCTCGATGCGCCGCGCGTCGTACCAGCGGTACCCGACGAACACGCCTTCGCCGTAACGCACATGGCCCCGCTCCCCGGGGTAGCTGGTGAACGCGGGGGTGTCCTCGATACGCATCGGGATGGTCGTCGCCAGCTTGCCCGACGGCGAGATGTCGCCGGAAAGCACGTCGGCGAGCGCGTTGCCCCACTCCTCGCCCGGGAACCAGGCCTGCACGACCGCGGCTACGTCGTCGCACCACGGCATGTCGACGGGTGAAGCGGCGTTGATCACGACCACGGTACGCGGGTTGGCCGCGGCGACCGCGCGCACGAGCTCGTCCTGCGGCGCGGGCAGCGCCATCGACTCGCGATCGTTGCCCTCGGTCTCCCAATCGTTGTCGGTACCGACGATGCAGACGACCGCGTCGGCGCGCCGCGCCAGCGCGACGGCGCGCTCCATCAGGTCGGGCGGGTTGGGCGGGCGGCACCCGATCTCGAGCCCGCCGAGACCGCTCGGCGGGATGAACTCGACCTCGAGCTCGTGCGGCTCGCCGGCGGTCAGCGCGATCGTGCCCGCGGCCTCCTCGCTGCCGAACCCCATGAACGCGTCGCCGCGACCGGTCGGGTTCCAGTTGTCGACGAGCAACACGCCGTCGAACGACAGGCGCGCCCGGCCGACCTGGACGAGCGTGAACGTCCACTCACCCGTCTCGGGAACGACGACCGTCCCGCGGATCCGCAGCGAGAATTCCTCGGGAACGCCGTGCCCGACCGGACCGATGTACGTGAACAGCCCGCGTCCCGAATCCTCGGTGTAGACGGGCGCGCCCTCGCGCTCGCGCCCGGCGAAGTACGCGACCTGCAACGAACCCTGCAACAGCGCATCGTCGAGCACCGGCGTGCGCTTGAAGCTGAAGGAGCCGCGCTCGTGCACGACGTCGACACCGTGCGCCGCGTAGCGCGCCGCGAGGCCCGCGACCGGCGAGACGGGCGTGTGGGGCGTGACCCGCGCGCTGCCGCCGCCCTGGATCACCGTCGCCGCGGCATTCGGTCCGACGACCGCAAGCGTGCGCAGGCCACCGTCGGCCGGCGCGGGCAGCGGCAGCGCGCGCGACTCGTTGCGCAGGAGCACGAAGCTCTCGCGCGCGGCACGCCGGGCGATCGCGCGGTCGATCGGGTCGTCGATGCACTCCTCCTCGGGCGGCTGCTCCTCGCCGAGCCGGCCGGTGCGCTCGATGAGCTCCAGCACGCGCCGCGCCTTGTCCTCGAGCTGCGCCTCGCTCACCTCGCCCGCGCCGACGGCGGCCGCGAGCTTCTCACCGAACCACGCGGGCGGCCCGGGCATCTCCAGGTCGAGGCCGGCCCGCGCCGCCGGGACCGTGCTGTGCGTGCCGTACCAATCGGACATCACGACACCGTCGAACCCCCATTCGCCGCGCAGCAGCTCGATCAGCTCCACGTGCTCGCTGCAATACGTGCCGTTCACGCGGTTGTACGCAGTCATCAACGCCCAGGTGCCGGCTTCGGTGACGGCGGCTTCGAAGGGCACGAGCGAGATCTCGCGCAGCGTGCGCTCGTCGACGTCGGAGGTGATCGTCATGCGCTCGAACTCGGAGTCGTTCGCGACGAAGTGCTTGACCGTGCACGCGACACCCTGCGACTGGACACCCGTGATGTACGCGACCGCGAGCCGCGCCGACAGGAACGGGTCCTCCGAGTAGCACTCGAAGTTGCGACCGGCGAGCGGGTGACGATGGATGTTGACGGTCGGCGCGAGCAACGCGTGTGCGCCCTTTCGCCGGGCCTCGACGCCGAGCCGCGTGCCGACCTCGCGCACGAGCTCGGGACTCCACGTCGCGCCGAGGCCGCTCCCGCACGGGAAGTTCGCCGAAGGCCGGCCCGACCACTGCTCCCCGCGCGCGCCGCTCGGGCCGTCCGTTACCTTGAGCGCGGGAACGCCGAGGCGCGGGACACCGGGACCGTGCCAAAGGTCGACACCCGCGACCAGTGCCGCCTTCTCGTCGACGGTCAGCTCGACGAGCAACTTGTCGATCCGTTCGCTCATGGCAGCATCCTCTGCCACGATGCACCGATGGAACAACTCCACGGCAAGGTCGCGGTCGTCACCGGTGCGGGCAGCGGGATCGGCCGGGCGCTCGCCGCGCGACTCGTCGCCGAGGGCATGCGGGTCGTTGCGGCAGACATCGAGGTCGACGCGCTTGCCGGCACGGCTCGGCACACCGACGTCGCGAGCACGTTCGTCACCGACGTCGCCAACGCGGGCGACGTCGACGCGCTCGCCGAGCACGTGTACGAGACGTTCGGAGGCGTCGATCTGTTGTGCAACAACGCGGGGGTGTTCGCGGGCGGGCTGATCTGGGAACGGCCGGCGTCCGACTTCGACTGGACGCTCGGCGTCAACCTCTGGGGCATCCTCCACGCGGTCCGCGCGTTCGTGCCGCGCATGATCGACGCGCGGCGCGAGGCCCACATCGTGAACACCGTGTCGATGGCCGGCATCGTGACGATGCGGTACACCGGACCCTACAACGTGTCGAAGTTCGCGGCGCTCGCCGCGACCGAGTCTCTGGCGCACGACCTCGCGGTGGTCGGCGCGCCGATCGGCGTATCGGCGGTGGTACCGAGTCTGGTCGCCACCCGCATCGCGCAATCCGGCCGGAACCGGCCGGGCGCGCTCGCCGCACCTCGCTCCGAGGACGCGCGCTTCGTCGAGCAGGCCCTCGCCGACTCGACGGCGAGCGCGGGCATCGATCCCACCGAAGTCGCGGCACTCATCGTCGACGCCGTGCGCACGAACACGTACCTCGTACCGACGAAGCCGAGCTACACGATGCAGGTGCGCGACCGCGCCGCCGCGCTCGTCGACCGCCGGCTCCCGCCCATGCCCGAGATCGACTGACCGCGACCGTCAGCCGAGGATCCGCCGCATGAGCGCGGCTCGGCGGCGCGGCTCACGGCCCTCGGCTTCCGCCTTGTCGACCGATTCGACCAGCACCCGCGCGCCGTTGATACCGAGCCAGCGCAGCGGCTCCGGCACCCAGCGGCGGGAACGATGCCCGACCCACGGGAGCCGAACGAGCTCCGTGTCGCGGCCGAGCACGAGGTCGGTGATCGTGCGGCCGGCGAGGTTCGTCGTGCTGACGCCGTCGCCCACGTAGCCGCCCGCCCACGCGATGCCGTGCTCGCGGTCGAATCCCACGGATGGATACCAGTCGCGCGGCACGGCGACCGCGCCACCCCAACGGTGCGTGATCGCGGCGTCGCCGATCGACGGGAAGAGCGACCGGAGCGTCTCGTGCAGCAACGCGAATACCCGCGCGTCGTGATCGAACTTGGGGCGCACGTGCGATCCGAAGTGATACGGCGCGCCCCGGCCTCCGAACGCAAACCGATCGTCGGCGGTGCGTTGGCCGTAGATGATCATGTGGCGCGCGTCCGTGAACGTCGGCCGCTCGTGCAGCCGCGCCTGATCCCAGAACGACTCGGGCAGCGGCTCGGTCGCGATCATCAACGAGTAGATCGGCGCGAGGTTCCGGCGCACCCCGGGGAGATCGGCGGTGAAGGCCTCGGTGGCGCGGACGATGAGCTCGGCCCGCACCTCTCCCCGGCGGGTGTGGAGGCGGCCGGGCTCGATCTTCGTCGCGGGCGTGCGTTCGTAGATCGTGACGCCGAGCCGCTCGACCGCGCGCGCCAGGCCCCGGGCCAGCCTCGCGGGGTGGATCGCGGCGCAGTGCGGCGAGAACAGCGCGCCGAGGTTGGGCTCGCAGCCGATGAGCTCCTGCGACTCGTCGGACTCCATCCACCGGTAGTCGTCATCGCCGAATCCGAACGACCGATGGTTGTCGAGCTCGTGGTGAAGTCGGGCGACGTGCGTGGGCCGCGTCGCGACTTGCACCGTGCCACCGCGCGCCCAGTCGCACGCGATCTGTTCGTCGGCGACGACGCGCTCGATCTCGTCGAGCGTCTCGAACATCGCGCGTTGCATCGCGACGGCCGCTTCGCGCCCGTGCGCGCGCTCTGTCTGCGCGCGACTTCCCGCGAACAGCGCGGAGCACCAACCGCCGTTGCGGCCGGACGCGCCGAATCCCACCGTCTC
>DATMUX010000414.1:0-2142 GCA_035563695.1 Acidimicrobiia bacterium | reverse complement strand
CGTCGGCGTCGTCGCCTCGGTCGGCGGCGTCACACCACCGTCGCCGTGATGCTCCGTCGTCGGCGTCGTCGCCTCGGTCGGCGGCGTCACACCACCGTCGCCGTGGTACTCGGTCGTGGACGTCGTCGTGTCGCCCCCGGCCGCCACACCGTCATGACCGTCGTGACCCGTGTGGCTTCCCGGATCGGGCAGCTCGAACGGCGTCACCGAGTGCACGGCCGTCGCCATGAAATGCTGCACCGGCCCCGGCAACACGCCGGCCGCACCGGCACCCGTCGTCGCCGCGGCCGCGACGCCGGCCCCGAGCGCGATCTTGCCGGCCAGGCCGAGGCCCGCGAAGAACCCTTGAACCTTCATGAACCATCTCCTCCACATCGAAACGCTGGCTACGTCGGTGGAGATGCCGCCGGCGGCGAGTGCCGCCGCGAGTGCCGGAGTCGGGATGGGAACCGCTCCCGCGGCCGCCCGCACGTCGTCGACGAACGACGCCAGAGCCGCGGCGTCCGCATCGCGGGTGGCGGAACCCGCGAGCAGGGCGTCGACGGCCCGGTCGTCGAAGGGGTCGTGATGAGGCATCTCACGCCCGTTATCGCCGCGGGGGTTCACAGGGGTACGCCTTCGCGTTCGAGCAGGCGACGGACCGCCTCGAGTCCCCGGCGCTGCAGTTGCTTGACCGCCCCGGGGCTCTTGCCGAGCACCTCGGCGACCTGGTCGATGGCGAGATCGCCGAGGATGCGCAACAGCAGGACCTCGCGCTGATCGGGCGCGAGGCGGGCACAGATCTCGTGCACCCGCGCCGTTCCGAGCGCCTGCAAGGCCTCGTCCTCCGCGGCGCCCGTCACGGGTTCGTCGCCGGCGGACGCGCCGTCGAACGTGTCGGCCGGCGGCCGGCGAACGCGGCGGCGGCGCTCGTCCTGGAGGCGCCGGTGCGCGATCACGAAGACCCATGAGCGAAAGTTCGCCTCCCTTCCGTGAAAGGTCTCGATGTTGCGGAACATCGCGAGGAACACTTCGCTCGTCAGGTCGTCGACCTCGGCTGCGCCCTGCATGCGCAAATAGCCCGCAACCGCCGGTGCAAGCCAGCGGTAGCACCGGTCCCAGGCCGACGGGCGGCCGAGCTTCACGTCGCGCAGCAACGCCGCGAAGTCGCCGGTCGACATGCGGGTGCGCGAGGGCGCGGGCGGCACGAGCGCGTATCGGCGGGTCGGCCGGGCGCCTGGAGTGCCCGCGTGCCGGCCTGCGTCCGGGTCCGCGGCGCATCGCCGCGCCGGCGGCACCGGCGCCGTACGCGAGGCTGTGCGGATGGGTGCGCGCGCCGGGACGACCCGGCACGGACCGCTGCGGCCGGGAGAGCTGGCCGAAGCCGTCGTGCTGGCCGACGTCTCACTGGCGCTCACCGTCGTCGGCCAGGTCGTGCCCTTCGGCGGCGCGCTGCTCGCCGCCGCGGTCGTACCCATGGCCGTCGTCGGCGCGCGCCACCGTCTGCGCGCGGTGATCGCCGGCGCCGTTGCCGCGGGTGGGGTCGGCTTCCTCGTCGTCGGCAGCGCGGCGCTCACCTCGATGGCCGCGTGCGGAGCGCTGGGCGCGCTCGTCGGCGCGGGGGATCGCCGCGGTTGGACGAGACGGCGCACCATGGGCACGGGCCTGGCCGTGCTCTGGCCGCCGACCGCGGTTCTCGTCGACGTCGCGCTGTTGTTGTTCTCCGATCTCCGGCGGCTCACGCTCGACAACATCCGCAACGGATGGCGCGGCCTGTTCCACATCCTCGAGAACCTCGGGCTGAGCCGCATCGCGGCCGCGGGCGACCGGGCCGTCGAGTGGGTCGTGCGCAACTGGTGGCTCAGCATCCCGATCGCGCTCTTCTTCGCGCTGTGGTTCGGGATCTGGCTCGCGCACGGGCTCGCCACGCCGGCGCTACGGCGCGTGCGGCGCGCGTTCGGCCCGCCCCCGGCGGCCCGCGATGACCGCGATGACCGCGATGACCGCGACGAAGGCGCCGCCGCGCCCGAACCGCTGCCGGTCGAGCTGCACTCGGCGTGCTTCCGCTACCCGAACGCCGGCGCCGACGCGCTCCACGATGTTTCGCTCGACGTCCGCGCGCACGAGATGCTCGCCGTCGTCGGGCCGAACGGCTCGGGCAAG
>DATMUX010000413.1:0-2900 GCA_035563695.1 Acidimicrobiia bacterium | reverse complement strand
ACTCCCGCGACGGCGCCGCCGAAGACGCCCCAGCCGATCGCCTCGAAGACGAGTTGCGTCGCGTGCGCGCCCGTGCTCGTGCCGGCTTCCGTCGACGCGATCGCCAGCGCGATCGTCAACAGCGGCACACACAGCCCGTCGTTCAGGCCGCTCTCGACGTTGAGTCCCTGGCGGATGCGCGACGGCAGCCGCGGGTCCGTGACCACTGCCTGGCCGAGCGCGGCGTCGGTCGGGGCCAGCACGATCGCCAGCACCAAGGCTTCGGCCGCCGAGAGGCTCGGAAGCACGATCATGGCCGCGACGGTTCCGGCGACGATCGTCAGCGGGAGGCCGAAACCCAAGAGGCGCGCCGGAACCGCGTACTCGCGGCGCAGGGCGCGGAGATCGATGCGCGACGCGTCGACGAACAGCACGACGACGAGGGTGGCCTCGGCGAGGACACTGACCGAGTGCTGACTGAACGTTCCGTGCAGCCAGTCGACGCCCTCGGTCCCGAGCACGAAGCCCGCGGCAACGAACACCATCGCCGCGGTGACGGCCGTGCCCGTCAGGCGTCGGGACACGGCCGCGTATGCGGCGATCACGGCGGCGATGACGACCAGCGACCAGCTGTCCATCGTCAGCCGACTCCGCTCGGCCTCGAGCGAAGGTTCCGAACGATCGTCGGCACGCGGGCACTCTAGGCAGTGCCGGCGCGGGCGCGGCGCGTATGCGGGCCGGGGTCAGCGCGCCCCGCGCCGATGCCGGGCGATGACGACGCCCGCGCCCACGGCCGCCGCGACGGGGATCTCGATCGCGCCGACGAGCGTCGACGCGCCGAGCACGGCCCAGAATCCGATGTTGACGGCGCGGGCGGGTAGCTGCACGTGGACGACCGGCAGTTCGTAGCGGTCGCCCTGACCGTCGGACGCGCCGGCCTTGGCCGCGACCTCGTCGGCGGCCTCATCCACGCTGTGCTTCACATGCGTCGCCGCGTCCTTGGCGTGCTCGGTCACCGACGTGCGGGCCTTGGTGCGTTCTTCGGTGGTGGTCATGGCTCTGCCTCCTGCCTGCGGGCGGGTCGCCGGCGCCGCCGGGTGCCTCGCGGTGGGGCAACGCTACCAACGCCGCCTTCCCCAGTGACTGCGGAGCGCGCGATCAGGACTCAAGGTCCGGTGGGGCGCGTGCCGAAATATTCACTGCGTCGGTAGCCGCACCCCCTCACAAGCCGCCCCGACGTCATCGCGATGCCCCTGGCCCCCCATGCATGCCCTTGCCGCCGGGGGCATCGCCGCGTTCGGCGACGGTCGAGCTCGGGATCGGCGGTCAGGCGAACCGCAGGATCGACATGCCGCCGAAGATCAGGCAGTAGATCGCGAACGGCATGAGGTTCTGCGTCTGGAAGAACCGCATCAGGAACCGCACCGACGCATACGCCGCGAATCCCGCGACGATGCTGCCGACGAGCGCCTGACCGCGGATGCCGTTGCCGAGGCTCCCCGCCAGGTCGGGGATCTTGTACACGCCCGCCGCGAAGATGATGGGCGTCGCGAGGAGGAACGAGAACAGCGCCGCGTCCTCGTGATCGAGGCCGCGCACGAGCCCCGCCACCATCGTGATGCCCGATCGGCTGACGCCCGCGAACAACGCGCCGATCTGCGCGATCCCGACCGCACCCGCCTCCTTGAAGTCGAGCGAGTCGAGGCGCCGGCCTTCCTCGCTCTCGCTCTGCGCCGTCGGATGCTCGGCGACGAGCTTGCGGACGGCGGCTCGGCGTCGCACGCGCTCGCCGACGAACAGGATCACGCCGTTGATCGTCAAGAAGATCGCGGCCGCAAGAGGCTTCGCGAACACCGTGCGCAACGAGTGCTCGAAGAGGAGGCCGGTGATACCGGCAGGAATCGTCGCGACGATGAGCAGCCACGCGAGCCGCTCCTCGGGCGCGTCGAGACGACGCGTGCGCAGCGTACGGAAGAAGCCCCGGATGATGCGCACCCATTCGTCGCGGAAGTACACGAACAGCGCCAGCGCGGTCGCGACGTGCAACGCCACGAGGAACGCGAGGTAGAACGACTCACCCTGCGACTGCGCGTTGACCACCTTGTCCCAGCCGAACCAGGCGGGAATCAGCACCGAGTGGCCGAGGCTCGAGATCGGGAAGAGCTCGGTGACGCCCTGGAGCAGACCGATCACGATCGCTTGGAAATAGGTGATCACCGAGTGCCTCCCTCGAACCGGCCGAAACCGTACTGTGATCGGCCGGAAACGGCCGAACTTTCGGTCAGCGGCTCGATCGAGGTCGTCGAGGAGGGAGTTCCCGGGTTTCGGCTAGGGCGTGGCTTCGCGCGGGAGGTCGACCGTCTCGGGCAGCATGTCGGACGAGTGGAGGGCGCGCTCGACGAAGTCGCGCACCGTGCGCGAGAAGAAGAAGCCGACGTGCCCGCCCGAGAACCACTTGATGTCGGGCTCGTCCCAGTGCGCCCACAACGTGTCGACCTGGTGCAGCGGGTGCACGAGGCGATCGGCGATTCCCGCATAGATGAAACGGCGGTCATAGGGCACGAGCGGTGCGAACGCGAGCGGCGAGATCACCCGGTGCACCTGATCCGCGAGCGTCGTGAGCCGGTCGAGTCGCGGGTCGTCGCGAAATCGCCGGGGTGCGTGCTGTTCCATCAGGCTCGCGAAGTCGACGGCGGGAACGCCGAGAATGACACACGCGAGGTCGCTCTCGATCCCGGCGAGCAGCGCCACGGTGTACCCGCCGAGCGAGATGCCCTGCACGCCGATGCGGTCCTCGTCCTGCGTGTCGCGGATCCAGTGCAGGAGGCGCCGGATGTCCCAGATCGACTGCGACACGGCATGAACGTTGTCCATCAGGTCCTGGTTCGGGAATCCCACACCGATCGGCAGGCCCGCGCGCC
>DATMUX010000412.1:0-3692 GCA_035563695.1 Acidimicrobiia bacterium | reverse complement strand
GATGGCGCGCGGCGAGCCGTTGGAACCGCCTCCGCCACTGCTGCATCCGGCGACAGCCAGCACGGCAATGGATGCCACGGCCGCCATGCCCGCGCCGCGGCGCAACGCCGCGCGACTTCTCACGGATCCTACGATCGTCCGCCACTGCCGGAAGATGACCCGAACGCACGTGCCGTGACGCGCCTGGTCCGACTCAGCCCGCCACGTCGCAGAACCGCAGATAGCGTTCCTCGACCGCCGGTGCCCACTGTTCGTCGGGATGTACGACATGCGAGGTTCGCGCCCAGCGCGCCGCGTCGTTCGTGCGGGTCTCCAGTCCCGCCGCGACACGAGCCAGAAACGCAGCTCCGAGCGCGCCGCCCTCGGGGATCGCGCACACGTGCACCGGAAGGCGCGTGCAATCGGCCAGTGCCCGGATCCACGGTTCCACGCGCGTTCCGCCGCCCGTGGCCACGATCCTCCGCGCCGGAACCGGCGAGGCCTCGATCATGCGCCGCGCGACGAACCCGGCGGCCTCGAACGCGGCACGCCGAACCGCCGGTGCGTCGTGCGTGAGATCGAGATCGACCAACTGCGCGCGACGCGTTCGGTCCTGGAACGGCACCCGCTCCCCCCGGGGATACGGCACCCAGATCGGCACACGCCCGGGATCGGCCGGACGCGCGTCGCCCGGGTCGAGCAGGTTGTCGACCCAGTTGAGGAACAGCCCGCCGGCGTTGCTCGGACCGCCTACGAGGAACTTGCCCGGCGCGGTATGCGGGATCGTGTAATAGTGCTCGACCGGCACGGCGTCCGGGACGACCGCCCACACGATCAATGTCGTGCCGCAGATCACGAGCACGTCGCCGACCTCGTCGCATCCGGCAACGATCTGCTCGCCCAGCGCGTCGATCGTCCCGCCTTCGAGCACGCATCCCGGCCGGTCACGCACCTCGGCCAGCGGCCGGCCGGAGACGCCGATCGTCGGCATCTGGTCGGGCCGCGCGCCGCACTCCGCGAGGAGCGCCTCGTCCCAGCCGACCCAGTCGAACAGCGGCAGCGCCGTCGCCGCGACGGTAGTCGACACGATCGGCTCACCGGTCAGCGCGTGGTTCGCGACCGCTTGTGCCATCCAGTAGCCGCGTGCGTCGGGGCGCTCCTTGGCCTGCCAGTGGAGGAACTGCATGAGCTCCCCCGCCTCGGCGATCTCGGTGACCCGTGCGCCGTGCCCCCGCTCGTCCCCGTAGAGCAGTCCCGGCGTGCACGGCACGCCGTCGCCGTCGACGGCGGTCAACGACGGCACCATCGCCGCGACCGACACGGCGCGCGGCTGCACGTCGCCCAGCGCCTCGAGCGCGCGGCGCGGTCCGGCGTGCCATGCCTGGGCGGCGTCGTGCTCGAAGCGGAGCGGCGACGGCACGTAGAACTCGTGTGGGATCCGGGCCCGGGCGACGACCTCTCCGTCGTCGTCGACGGCAAGGGCCTTCACCGACGACGTTCCGATGTCGATGCCGACGGTGATGCCCGAACTCGTCGATGTCGCCACGGCGCAGGAGACTACGACGCCGGCGCCAGCGCCGCGATGACCGCGTCGTGCAGCAGCCCGTTCGTGCACACGAAGCTGCCGCCGTCGACGTTCGCGTCGCCGGCCACCGTGCTCCAACGACCACCGGCCGCTTCGAGGATCGGTACGAGCGCCGCGACGTCCCACAGCGACACGATGGGATCGATCGCGATGTCGAACGCGCCCTCGGCCACCAGCATGTGCTGCCAGAAGTCGCCGAGTCCGCGGGTGCGCCAGCACGCGTGCGACAGCGCGAGCAATCGTTCGCGGATGCCGTCGGCACGGAAACGATCGGCCGTGTCCCACGCGAACGACAGCTGCGCGTCGGCGAGCGTGCCGACCGACGACACGGTGATCGCATCGCCGTCGCGGAACGCGCCCACGCCGGCGGCTCCCCACCAGCGCATCCCGAGCGCGGGCGCCGACACCACCCCGACCTCGAACCGCCCGGCGTGTTCGAGCCCGACGAGCGTGCCCCAGATGGGCACGCCGCGGACGTAGTTCTTCGTGCCGTCGATCGGGTCGATCACCCAGCGGAATTCGGCGTCGGCCCCGGCGTCGTGGCCGAACTCCTCGCCGAGCACCGCGTGCGACGTGGTCTCGGCCAGCCGCTCGCGGATCGCGCGCTCGACGGCATGATCCGCTTCGCTCACCGGCGTCAGATCGGGCTTCGTCGTGACGTGCAGGTCGCGGGCACGGAACCGGCCCATCGTGATGCGATCGGCGAGGTCGGCGAGCTCGAGGGCGAGCTCCAGCGCGGCTGCCGTATCCACGAACCGAGCATACGGGAGTCGACGGTGGTGCCGATGAGACAGGTATATGGTCGATTTCGTGGTCGATGACCAGGGCGTGCCCGCGATCGTCCCGTCCGGCGACCGGCGTGACCTCATCGACCGGGTCGCCGCACGTGTGGCCGACCTCGTGCAGCCCACCGACCCGCCGGGCGCCGACGAGTTCGCGCGGGCACTGTACGAGCAGATCGACGAAGACGAACTTCGCGTGCGCGCGGTCGACGACCTCGCGGCGGCCGCGTTCGAGCTGTGGCGCCTCGCAGAGCAACGAGCGCCGGGCACCGCACGCGTCCGCGTCTATGCACCGCCGAGGGGACACTCCGTGGTCGCGGTGGTCGTCGACGACATGCCCTTCATCGTCGACTCGATCACGATGGCGCTCGACCGTCACGACTTCGGTGTCCATCTCGTCGCGCATCCCATCGTTCGGGTGCGGCGCTCCGCCACCGGCGAGCTGCGCGGGCTCGCGCCCGACGCCGCGCCGGCCGCGGACGACGACGGTGCGCTCCTGGAGTCCTGGACCCACATCGAGGTCGACCGCGAGACGAGCGCCGAGATCCTCGACGACGTGCGCGCCGATCTCGAACGGGTGTTGCGCGACGTGCGCGTCGCGACCACCGATTGGCTCGAGATGCTCGCGGCACTGCAGCAGGTGACCCGCGACCTGGAGCACTCGCCGCCGCCCGTTGCCGCCGACGAGCTCCACGAGGGCATCGCCTTGCTGCACTGGCTCGCCGACCAGCACTTCACGTTCCTCGGCTACCGCAACTACGACCTGCATCCCGACGGGGCGCTCTGTCCCGTCGCCGGCAGCGGCCTCGGGCTGCTCCGGCACGCACCCGAGCGCCCGTCGGCCAGCTTCGCGTCGCTCCCGGCCGAGGTCCGCGCCAAAGCCCGAGAACGCACGCTGCTCGTCTTGACGAAGGCGAACGCGCGCTCGACCGTGCACCGCCCCACGTACCTCGACTACGTCGGTGTCAAACGCTACGACGGCCGCGGCAATGTCGTCGGTGAGCACCGGTTCCTCGGCTTGTACACGTCCTCCGCGTACACGAGGAGCCCGCGCGACGTGCCCGTGCTCCGCCGCAAGGTGACGCGGGTCATCGAGCGCGCCGGGTTCATTCCGGCCAGCCACGATCAGAAGGACCTTGCGCAGATTCTCGAGACCTACCCCCGCGACGACCTGTTCCAGATCGACGATGATCATCTCTACGACACGGCGATGGCGATCCTGCGGCTGGGCGGGCGCCGGCGCGTGCGGCTGTTCGTGCACCGCGAGCCCTACGGGCGGTTCGTGTCGTGCCTCGTGTTCCTCCCGCGCGATCGCTACACCACGCAGGTGCGAACCCGCATCGGCG
>DATMUX010000411.1:0-4011 GCA_035563695.1 Acidimicrobiia bacterium | reverse complement strand
GGGCGGCGGGTCGGGCAAGGGCAAGACCGACCTCCAAACCCAGACCGTCGACTTCGCCGGGACCGACAGCCTGATCAAGGAGGCCGACCTGTCGAAGTACCAGGGCGGCACGGTGCTCTACTTCCCGACGGTCGCGGCTCCGATCACGGTCTCATACCACGTGAGCGGCGTCGAGCACCTGCAGCTGAGCGCGCCGACGATCGCGAAGATCTTCTCGGCCAAGATCACGAAGTGGAACGACCCGGCGATCGCGGCCGACAACCCTGGCGTCAACCTGCCGTCGACCGACATCGTGATCGTGCACCGGGCCGACGCGTCGGGCACCACGAGCAACTTCACGAAGTACCTCACCTCGGCCGCGCCGAGCGACTGGACCCTCGGAAGCGGCGACACCGTGAACTGGCCGTCGAACTCGCAGGCCGGGCAGGGCAACACCGGCGTGGCCCAGGTCGTCAGCCAGCAGGACGGTGCGATCGGCTACGTCGACTACAGCGACGCGGTTGCGTCGAACCTCAAGTTCGCGTCGATCAAGAACTCTGCCGGCACGTACATCGCGCCGACCCTCGCGGGCGCCGAGGCCGCGGTCGCCGCCACGAAGATCAACCCCGACCTCACGTACAACCCGATCAACGCGTCGGGCGCCGATGCCTACCCGATCACGTCGCCGACGTGGATCATCGTGTACGAGAAGCAGACCAGCAAGACGAAAGGCACCGCGCTCAAGAGCTTCCTTTCGTTCCTGGTGAACGACGCGCAGAGCCTGGCCGAGAGCGCGAAGTACGCCAAGCTGCCGGCCGCGTTGCAGAGCCAGGCCAACGCCCAACTGAGCAAGCTGCAGATCCCGGCGTAACGTCCCGGCCATGACGGCGCTCGCTCCGGCTCCCGACGCCGATCTCGGCGCGGACCTCGGCGCGAACCGCAACGCCGGCGACGTCTGGGTCGATCGCCTCTTCCGGGCGATCACCCTCGTCGCCGGCTTGCTCGTGCTCGCGATCCTCGCGCTCATCGCGTACACCGCGATCACGAAGGCCTGGCCGGCGTTCCGCCACCAAGGCCCGTCGTTCGTGTTCAGCCGTACCTGGGACCCGAACGTCAATCACTTCGGCGCGCTCGACTTCATCTACGGCACGATGCTCACCGCGGCCATCGCCGTCGGCATCGCGGTGCCGCTCAGCCTCGGCATCGCGTTGTTCATCACCGAGCTCGCGCCCACGCGAGTGCGCAGCGGCGTCACGTACGTGATCGACCTGCTGGCCGCGATCCCGTCGGTCGTCTACGGCTTCTGGGCGCTCGCGATCCTTACCTCCCCCGCCGCGAACGTCTACCAGCACATTGCCGACACGCTCGGCCGGCTCCCGTTGCTGAGCAGCTTCTTCGGCGGGCCGGTGGTCGGCGCGAGCTTCATGACCGCCGGACTCATCCTGGCCGTGATGATCGTGCCGATCATCACGTCGCTCAGCCGCGAGGTACTGCTGACCGTGTCGCAGGACGACAAGAACGCGGCGCTCGCGATGGGCGCGACGCGGTGGGAGACGTTGCGCGTCGCGGTGTTCCCGCGCGTGCGCAGCGGTCTCATTGGCGCCGTGATGCTCGGACTCGGGCGGGCGATGGGCGAGACGATCGCCGTGGCGCTCGTGATCGGCAGCAGCCACCAGATCACCTCGCACGTGTTCCGGTCGGGCGACACGATGGCATCGGTGATCGCGCACAACTTCCCCGAGGCCGTCGACCTGCCGAAGGCCGCGCTCATCGGGCTGGGCGTCGTGCTGTTCGTGATCACGATCATCGTGAACGTGATCGCGCGCGCCATCGCGAACCGGTCGTCCGTGTTGCGAGGGAGCGCGCGATGACGGCGATCGACGCGACCGCGGGATCACGCGACCCGGCGGCGTGGATCCATGAACGCGCGGTGACCCCGGGACGGCGGTTCACCAACGGCCTTGCCAACGCGTGGATGGTCGGCTCGGTGCTCGTCGCGCTCGTGCCGCTGGTCGTGATCATCGTGTACGTGCTCAGCAAGGGCGCGGGCGTGATAAGCTGGAGCTTCCTCACGAAGAACCTGCCGATCGTGACACAGTTCGAAGGCGGGGGCATCGCGCCGGCGATCGTCGGCACCCTGGTGATCACCGCGACCGCCGCGCTCATGGCCATCCCGCTCGGGTTGCTCGCGGCCGTCTACCTCAACGAGTACGGCCGGCGCGGCCGCATTCCCAGTGTCGTCCGGTTCATGTCCGACGTCATGACCGGCGTCCCGTCGATCGTCATGGGCTTGTTCATCGCGACGATCTGGGTGAGCTCCGGCATGCACTTCGGCTACTCGGGCCTGGCGGGCTCGCTCGCCCTCGCGTGCCTGATGCTGCCGATCGTCATCCGGTCGTGCGAGGAGATGCTGCGGCTCGTGCCCGACGATCTCCGGCAGGCCAGCGACGCCCTCGGCGCGCGGCGCTGGCGCACGGTGACGAAGGTGGTGCTGCCCGCGGCACTGCCCGGGATCGTGAGCGGCGCGATGCTCGCCATCGCCCGGGCGGCCGGCGAGACCGCTCCCCTCCTGTTCACGATCGGGGTCACCAAGACCATCAACAGCAATCCGTTGCACGGCACGAACACCACGCTGTCGCAGGAGATCTGGTTCAACGCCCAGACGCCGTTCTCGGCCGCCCACGACCGGGCGTGGGGCTGCGCGCTCACGCTGATCGCGATCGTCTTCGTGTGCACGGTGGTCGCCCGGATCGTCTCGAACCGGTTCGCGACGCGCGCCTGAGCCGCTACTCGGGCTCCTCGCCCAGGTCCCACTCGAGGATCAGGTGCTCGCGCTCGGCGTCACGCGCGACGCGCTCTCGGTTACGGCGGAACTGCGGGTCGTAGACCGGCAGGAGCTGCAGCCGTGCCATCGCGCGCTGGCGGAACTCGTCGATCACGTGCTGATCGCCGAATACACGGTGGATCTCCCAGTGCGGCGCGACGGGCCCCGTGTACACGACCTTCACATGACCCTGCGGCGGGATCTCCTCGAGCTCTTCCGGTTCGATGGCCATGGGCGCCCAGCGTAGCGGCCGCCCGGCGCGGCCCGGTGTCGCAAAAATTCACCGAATGCCCACATCTTTGATGCACCCGAACGTGCGCTTCGGGCGTCTGATGGAGCAGTCACCGTTCCTTGGCGTTTCACAGTCGAACCGGGGAACATCGCAGGCCGTAGGGTGTTGTCGAGGGGAGGTGACCGTGGACGAAACCCCCGATGAGTACGAATGGATGGTCCACGCGCGCTGTCGAGGCGTGAGCCCCGGCGAGTTCTTCCCGTCCGACGGTCTCGGGGTCGAGGCGGCCCAGCGCATCTGCGTCGACTGCCCGGTCCAGCTCGAGTGCCTCGAGTACGCGCTCGTGAACCGCATCGAGCACGGCGTGTGGGGAGGAAAGTCGGAACGTGAACGGCGCCGCATCCTGCGCCGCCGCCGCGACCTCCTGCCTGCACCGCGCGGCTGAGCGAACGGCCGGCTGACCGGCGGCTTCAACCTCTACAACACGCGTGCAGGAGCAGGTCGACGTCGTCGGGTGCGCTCGCCTGGAACGGCACCGCGCCCGCCCCGAGCACGACGGTGTCGACGCCCAGCTCGCGCCACGTCTCGAGCTGCGCGCGCACCTGCTCGACGGTGCCGACGAGGCGCCCCGTACGAAACGTGTCCAGGTCGACGCCGTCCATCACGCCGGGCGGTGACGAAGTGCTCAGCCGCTCGAACCGTCGCTGCAGATCGCACTCGTCCTCACCGCACAACGCGTACAGCCCGAGCGTGCGCCACATGGTCGCCGGGTCGCGCCCGGCGCGCGCACACGCGTCGTCGAGAACGGCGAGCCGCTCCCGGTAGGCGTCAGGCGTCCACACCCAACAGGTGTTCCAGCCGTCGGCACGCTGCGCGGCCAGTCGCAACAGCCGGTCACCCTTGCCGCCCACGAACACTCGCGGGCGCGGCTGTTGGATCGCGGGCGGGAGATTGCTCGCGTCGCGGACCCGGTGGT
>DATMUX010000410.1:0-2068 GCA_035563695.1 Acidimicrobiia bacterium | reverse complement strand
GATCGCGTGGCTCGTCGGGCTCGCGCTGATCGGCCCGTGGGTCGCGTACAACATGACCCGCTTCAACGGCCCGGTCTTCATCACCACGGGCATCGGCTCGACGACGCTGCAGGGGAACTGCGACTCGACCTACTCGGGGCGGCTCCTCGGCTATCACGACCTGAACTGCGTCGACTCCGTCGCGCGGGCGGGCGACGAATCGCAGGTCGAGAACCGCAGGTTGAGGGCGGGCCTCGACTACGCGAAGGATCACGCGTCACAGGTACCGAAGGTCGTGGCGGCGCGCATCGGGCGGGTCTTCGACGTGTTCCGGCCGCTGCAGAACGCGGTGTTCAACATCCTCCCCGAGGGGCGAACGCGTTTCGAGTCGTATGCGGGATTGTGGTCGTACTGGGCCTTGTTGATCCCGGGCGCTGTCGGCCTCGTCGCGCTGCGACGGCGCCGGTACCCCATCTGGCCGCTGCTGACGACCGTGGTGATCGTCGTGGTCACCGCCGCGACCGCCTATGCGATCACGCGCTACCGCGTACCGGTCGAGGTCGCGCTCGTCGCGGCCGCCGGTGTCGGCGTCGACCGGGCGATTGCGTGGGTGCGCAGCGGGGACGCGCGGCGCGGGGCCGAGCACGTCGCCGCGCTCGGTTCGGCGCAGTTCACGCGGGCGCTGCTCGTGGTCACGGGCGGCGGGTTGCTGTTGCGCGTCGCGTTCGCGATCAGCCGGCGGCACCGCGGCCTCGGCGGCGATGCGTACTGGTACTACTGGCAGGCGCGAGCGCTGGCCGACGGCCACTTCTTCATCAACCCGCTCGCGTGGCGAACCCTCGGCGTCACATCGCCCTCCGCCGGCCACGCACCTCTGTATCCCGCGTACCTCGCGATCCTTCCGCTGCTCGGGATCACCGCGCCCCTCGCGATGCGGCTCGCGTCGTGTCTCCTCGGTGCGGCGACGATCTACGTCATCGGGCGCGCGGCGTGCCGCATCGCGGGACCGCGTGCCGGACTGCTCGCCGCGGCCCTCGCCGCGGTGGCGCCCGCGCTGTGGATCAACGACGCGATGCTGCTGTCCGAGTCGATGTACGCGCTGACGATCGCGTTGGTCGTGTGGGCCGCGTACGTGTTCTGGGAGACGCCCACCACGAAGCACGCCGCCTTCCTGGGTGGCGCGCTCGCGCTCGCGGCCTATGCCCGGCCCGAGGCGCTGGGGCTGGCGGTGCTGCTCGCGCTGACCTGGCTCGTCGCGGCCCGTGGCCGCCCGTGGCGGGAGCGGCTGGCGCGACTCGCGGTGCTCGGGGGCGTCGTGGTCCTCGCGCTGGCGCCCTGGGTCGTGCGCAACCTGGTGGCGTTCGACAAGACGGTGACCGTGTCCGACAGCCAGGGCACGGTGCTCGCCACCGCGAACTGCGACTCCACGTATCACGGCCGGAACATCGGGCTGTACGACCTCGGCTGCCTGCTCGACGACCTCGGCGCCACGCCGGAGCAACGTACCGCCATCTCACTCGAGGGCGGCCCGGGCCTCGGAAAGTTCCTCTACCTGCAGCCCGGTGACGAGTCGACGGTCTCGGCCCGGCTGCAGCACGACGCGTTGCACTACATCTCGCAGCACCCGGCGCGGGCGTCCGTGGTCTCGGTCGTGCGCGTGGCGCGGGCGTGGAACCTCCTCTGGCCGCGCGCGGAGGTGCGATTCGACGCCTTCGTCGAGGGACGCGGCCTCACGGTCTCGTGGCTCGCGCTGATCGGCTACTGGGTCACGCTGGCACTCGCAGTGTGGGGCTTCGTCGCGATGCGCCGGCGCCGGATCCCTATCGGGCCGCTGCTCGCGGTCTGCGTGATGGCTGCGTTGACCGTGGCGGTGTCGATCGGGCTCACGCGCTACCGCGTGGGTGCGGACGTCGCGCTCATCGTCGCGGCGGGCGTCGCCCTCGACACGCTCGCGGAACGGCTCCCGACCGCGCGCGCCGCGCCCGCACCCGAACGAGTCCCGTCGTTCGAGCCGAAGTGAGATTCCGTAGGACACGTAGCAGGGGAGGGCGGGAGTCGGCGCACTAGCCTGCTCCACCGATGTCCGATC
>DATMUX010000409.1:0-10229 GCA_035563695.1 Acidimicrobiia bacterium | reverse complement strand
GGATCCCGCCCGGTCGCTGCGACCACCGAGCCTCTCCCCGCGGGCGTATCGGTGCATCCCGAAGCGTTCCGGGGACTCGGGCGGCTCGCGTACGCGTCCGGCAACCGAGTCGTCATCCTCGACGGCGCCGGCGGTGCACCGCAATCCTTTGCGTTCCCGGGCGCGGTTCAACGCGTTCGCTTCTCGTTCGACGGCGTCTGGCTCGCGGCCGGGATCCGACCGGGCGCCGGCGATCGGGGCGAGCTGTTCGTCGTGCGCGCCGGCGCAACCACCCCGACGCGCGTCCCCGTCACGGCCGCGGCCGACTGGGACTGGTCACCCGTGCGCGACGTCATCGCGATCGTCGACCAATCGCTCGCGCCGCCGGCCCGGAGCGGCACGATCGAATTCTTCGCGCCTCCCGACGTCGCCCGTCCGCTCGCGCGGCCCGTCCCCCTGGAGTTCCCCGAAGGGTTCCTGTCATGGTCGCCCGACGGCAATCGTCTCGTCGTCAAGAGCTACACGGTCCGCGCGCCGTTCCTCGACGCGCTGTGGAGCATCGACACGAGCGGTTGCCCGCCGGCGTGCGGTTCCGTGCCGCGGCCCGTGCGCGTCGACGTGCGGTCCGGATACGGCGGTGACGTCGGCTACCTCCCGGCGGGGTGGTCGGGAGACGGCACGCGGCTGCTCATATGGCTGGACGACGCGCACTCCGGCTCGGTCATGATGGACGGCCTCACGCTCGCGTCCATCGCAGTCGACGGGGGCCCCGGGGCACGACTCCCGACCATGCTCGCCAAGCCGTCGTGGATCGCGAACGTTGCGCGCACGGCCGCCGCGATCATCGCGGTCGGGGGCGACCGCATGTGGGACGCGCCGCGCCGGCTCGACGCGTGCAATCTCGCCACGGGCGCGTGCTCGGCGATCGTCGACGGTCCCGGCCAGGCCATCGACCCCTCGGTCTCGCCGGACGGGACGCGGCTCGCGTACGTCGCGACCGATCCGATCGTCTTCGCCGACCCGCATGCGTTGCCGCCCGCGTCGTCGATTCGGTGGAGCCGATCGCGGCGCCTCGTCGTCACCGATCTCTCTGGCCGCGGTCCGCGCGTCGTCGCGACCGGAGGCGTTGTCGCGCCGCGCTTCGCGCTCGACGGCCGGCACCTCGTGTTCTGGCGCGCCCGCTACCTCTGGATCGTCGACTCCGCCCGGCCTGCACCCGTGGCCATCGCCGGCCCGCTCGCGGCCCGGGCCGACGACCTGGGATTCGGCCCCTTCGAGCAATCGCCCTACATCCTGCCGGGCGACGACGTCTGGGACAGCGTCGACTGGCTCCGAACTCCGTGACCCGGGGCCAACCCGCCCGAACCGGACACGCGCGAATCGGACACGCGGGTGGCCGAGCGGATCTTGAGCGCGAGCGCGCGGCTGCGGACTCCGTCACTCCGGGACCCACCAACCTCAAGACACACACGAACCACGGCGAAACCGATTTCCATGCGGGGGAAGCGCGACGAGCTGATCCGTGGAATCGCCGGGGCCACCCGAGCCGCACTCGCGGCCGTCGTCATCGCCGGCACGGTGATCGGCGGGGCGGGCCGCGCCCTGGCCGACTCGCCGACGGTCCCCGATGCGCCCGCGCAACCGTCCGTGGCCACGGCCGGGGGTTCCGTCACGGTCACGTTCACGCCGCCGGCCGACGGGGGCAGCGCCGTCACGAGTTACACCACGTCGTGCGTCTCGTCCGACGGCGGCATCGGCGGCACCAACACGGGCACGGGCTCGCCGATCACCGTCACGCCGCTCGACGTCGGCAACACCTACTCCTGCAGGGTGATCGCGACGAACGGCATCGGCGACAGCGCGCCGTCTCCCGCATCGGCCGCCATCATCGTCCTCGCGTCGGCGCCCGACCGGCCGGCCAAGCCCGTCGCGACACCGTCGGGCACGTCGATCTCGCTCGCGCTCGACGCGCCGGCCGGCAACGGTAGCCCGATCACCCAGTACGACGCGACGTGCGACTCGATCGACGGCGGAGTGGAGGGCACGGCGTCGAGCGACAGCCTCCCGATCGTCGTCGACGGCCTGTCGCAGGGCAAGACCTACGCGTGCCACCTCACCGCGACCAACACCGCCGGCACCTCACCTGCATCCCCCGACTCCGACAGCACGCTCGTCGACGCGGTCGCACCCGACGCTCCCGGCCGGCCCGGGGTCCTTCCCGGCGACGGCGACATCACCGTGTCGTTCTCGCCGCCCGGGTACGACGGCGGTCGCGCGATCTCGCAGTACACCGCCGACTGCACGTCGAGCGACGGCGGCACCGAGAGCAGCGCGACCGACACCGGCTCACCGATCGACGTGAGCGGACTCGACAACGGCCACACGTACACCTGCACCGTCACGGCGGCGAACGATGCGGGGGCGAGCCCGGCGTCGGACCCGTCGCCGGCCGTCGTCGCGGGAACACCCACGGTCGCGGGCGGTGCGAGCGTCATCCCGGCGAACCAGGGCGCCTACGTCACGTACGGCGACAGCATCTCGGACTCCGGCGACCCGATCACGAGCTACACCGCGCACTGCGTGTCGAGCGACGGCGGCGACCCGGCAAGCGCGACGAGTGCGACCCGGCCCGTGCAGGTAACCGGGTTGACCAACGGCAGCACGTACACGTGCACGTTGCTCGCGACGAACAGCCGGGGCGACGGCCCGCCGTCGGATGCGTCCGACGCGTTCTCGCCGGCCACGATCCCGGGCACCCCCGATGCGCCGACGCTGACACCGGGCGATCAGAGGATCACGGTCGCGTTCGTCCCACCCGACGACTCGGGCGACCCGATCGCCTCCTACGACGTGGCGTGCGCATCGTCCGACGGCGGGACGCCGGGCACCGCGTCGGGAGCGGGCTCCCCGATCGACGTCACCGGCCTCGACAACACGAACACGTACACGTGCACAGTGCGCGCCACCAACTCCACCGGGACCGGGCTGTGGTCGGACCCGTCGGAAGAGGTCGTCGTCGGCCCGGGCGCGCCCGACGCGCCCGTCATCACGGGCATCACGCGCGGCAGCAACTCCGTCATCGTCGACTTCGCGGCGCCCGACGACCACGACTCGCCTATCTCGGCATACACGGTCACCTGCACCTCGGACGATGGTGGCGCGCCCCAGACCGCGACGGGTGACAGCGCGCCGATCGAGGTCGACGGCCTCACGAACAGCCGGTACTACACGTGCACGGTCGACGCGACCAACGACCAGGGCACGAGCCCCGAGTCGTCGACATCGGATCAGTTCCTCGCCGCGGCCGAGCCCGACGCGCCGGTGATCTCGCGCGTACTCCTCGGCAGCAACGCGGCGACGGTCACGGTCGTCGCCCCGGCCGGCAACGGCGAGCCGATCACCAACTACGAGGCGACGTGCACGTCGGGCGACGGCGACACCGGCGTCGCTGACAGCGCGACCACCACCATTACGGTCACCGGGCTCACCAACGGATCGACGTACACGTGCGCCGTCACCGCGACGAATGTCATGGGCACGGGCAACCCTTCCAGCGATTCGGCACCGTTCGTCGCGGCGACCCGACCCGACCCGCCGGTGATCACGGATCTGACCCGGGGCCGCAACGCGGCCACCATCTCGTTCGACGCGCCCTGGGACGGTTCGGCCGCGATCACGGCCTACACGGTGACGTGCACCTCGAGTGACGGCGGCACGACACGCACGAACAGGGGAACGAGCTCCCCGATCACCGTCGCCTCGCTCTCGAACTCGTTCACGTACTCCTGCACGGTGCGGGCGGCGAACCCCATCGGCGACGGCCCCGAGTCGGATCCGTCCGACGACTTCGTCGCGGCGACGACACCGCGACCTCCGATGATCGGTGCCATCACGCTGACTCCGGGCGCGGCATCCGTTGCGCTCGCGTCGGCCGGGGACGGCAGCGACGCCATCCTCGGCTACGGCGTGACGTGCAACTCGTCGAACGGCGGCGTCACCCAGAGCGGCTCCGCCGCCGTCCCGGTCGCGGTCGCCGGGCTCACGACGGGCAAGACGTACACATGTCTCGCAACGGCGGCCAACCTCATCGGCACCAGCGCGATCTCGACGCGGTCGCGATCGTTCGTCGCCGCCGTTGCTCCCGCGGCGCCCGCGCTGCGCGGCGTCGCCCGCGGGGCCAACTCGGCGAACATCGTGTTCACGACACCGGCAAACAACGGCTCGCCGATCACGGGCTACGTCGCGACCTGCACGTCGAGCGACGGCGGGGCGATTCGCAGCGCCGCGGGAACGAAGTCGCCCATCATCGTCACCCTACTGTCGAACGCGAACACCTACACCTGCGCCGTTTCGGCCACCAACGCGATCGGTGCGGGGCCCGCATCGCCCGCCTCGAGCGCCTTCATCGCCGCGAGCATCCCCGGCGTCCCCACAGTCACCGGCGCGGCGCGCGCGTCCGGCACGGTCTCGGTCTCGTTCACCGCCCCCGACTCGAACGGTGGTGCCGTGATCACGAGCTACCGCATCACGTGCGCGTCGGCCAACGGCGGCCGGCTCCGCACCGGAGCCGGGGCGTCGTCGCCGGTCGTCATCTCGGGGCTCACGAACGGCAAGGCGTACACGTGCACGGTCCTCGCCGTGAACGCGATCGGTACCGGTACCGCTTCGTCGGCCTCGAGCTCCTTCGTCGCGGCCTCGGTGCCGGCCGCACCGAGGATCGCGAGCATCACGCGCGGCACCAACTCCGCGTCGATCGCGTTCGCCTCACCGGCCAACAACGGCGATGCGATATCCGGCTACACCGTGACCTGTACCTCGGTGAACGGTGGCGTCCCGCAGACCGTGGGCGGCTCGGCATCGCCGCTCGTCGTCGCGGCGCTCACGAACGCCAAGTCGTACTCGTGCCGGGTCCTTGCGACCAACGGCGTCGGGAACAGTGCAGCCTCTGCCGGCAGCACCTTCGTCGCGGGGGCCGCGCCCGACGCCCCGGTGATCTCGGGCCTCGTCTCGGCACGCGGCACGGTCACGATCAGCTTCACACCTCCGAACGCGAACGGCGCCGCGATCACTCGTTACACGGCGACGTGCACGTCGAGCGACGGCGGCACGACGCGCAGCGGTAGCTACAGCCGCTCGGCCGTGAACGTCACGAACCTCTCGATCGGCAACACGTACGCGTGCACCCTTACGGCCACGAACGCCCTCGGCACGAGCGCCGCGTCCCCGCCGTCGACGACCTTCGTCGCCTGACGAACACCCCGACCCTGCTCGGTACGTCGCCGGCCCGCCCGCCCTGGAGTGGCACGGACAGGCCGGCAACGCAGGTTCACCTCACGGTCGTTGTGGAACTCGAGCAGCTCGCGAGCGACACATTGCCCGGGACGTCGAGACAAGCGTTCACGGTAACGACCGTCCCCTTCGGAAGCGCCGCGTGTGTCCACGTGTAGCCGAACAGCTTGATATTGCCGGGATTGAGCGCGGCCCGGGGCTTGCTCGAGGCCAGCGTCTGCGGCGTGCTCTCGCCGACCTGAACGGTAACCGTGAGGTCGGTCGTACGAACCGGGGTGACCGTGTCCGGGCCGAGGTTGAGCACGCCCACGTGGAAGTGAGAGGGCGCGGTTCGTCCGACCACGAGCGGCGCGATGCCGGCGGCCAGGTTGATCGGGTGCGACGGGTACGCGAGCGTCGCGCAGTCGTTCCCCGGATGTTCGTCACCGAACTTCCGGACACAGACGGTGATCTTGATCACGTCACCGGCGTGCAGAGTGTCTCCATGCGCCCACTGGACGATGAAGTTCACCGACCGGTCGGCTGCGAGTGTTGCCGACTTCGCGCCGACACTCAGCTTCGACGCACTGACCGGTTGACCGTTCACATCGACGCTCACGTGCACGTCGTTCTGGCTCACGTCGCGGCTGCCGGTCTCGGCGTTCGTCACGGTTGCGATGAAGCTGCTCGAGTCGCGCTCGCCGCGCAGGGTTCCCCGCAACGCCATCTTCAGGTCATATCCGGGGATGCCGGTGACGTCGACGTTGACGTACCCCGACCCGGTCGCACCGTATTGGTCCTCGACGTCGAGCTCGAAGCTCACCGTGGTGGGACCCACCGGCGCACTGAACGTCGGCTTCGCCGCGTGAGCGTCCGACAACGACACCGGCGGCCCGGCGATCTGGGTCCAGGTGTAGGTAAGGACTCCGCCGGGGTTGGGGTCCGAGGAACCCGATCCGTCCAGCGTCACGGTCGTGTTGGGCTTGACGCCGTATTGGTCGTTTCCGGCGTTCGCAACTGCCGGAACGATCCCGACGCCGACGCTGACCGTCGCGCTGTCGTTCAGCCCGTGCCCGTCGTCGACGGTCAGCTGGAACACCAGCGCTCCGAGTACCGACGGCGACGTGAACGTCGGTTGCACGGCGTGCACGTTCGACAGCGTCACGGGCGCGCCCGAGAGCTGGGTCCAGGTGTAGGTGAGCGCGTGACCGTCGACATCATGGGAACCCGAGCCGTCGAGGGTGACCGGCGACTCCACGAGCACCGATTGACCGCTCCCGGCGTCGGCGACCGGTGCCGTGTTGGTCACGTGGACCGTGACGGACGCCGTCCGCGTGTTCGACGTGGGGTCGGGGTTCTGCGTGTCGACGACCGTCAGCAAGAACGACAGGTCGACCGGGCCGAGGGTTGGTGCCGCAAACGTCGGCTGCAGCGCCGTCGGGTCCGACAGGGATACCGGCGTGCCGGCGGTCTGCGCCCACTGGATGGTCAACGTGTGACCGTCGGCCTGACTCGCGGAGCCCTGAAGGGTCACCGGAGAGTCGACCAGCAGTGACTGGTCGCTGCCGGCCGACACCGCGGGCGCGGTGTACGTGGTCACCGTGACCGTCGTCGAGCTCGCGGTCGACGTGTTCCCGTTGGTTCCGGTTCCGGTGACCGCGTTCTGACCGTCGACGACGGTGAGCGAGAAGCCCAGCGACGTCGCGCGGGTCGGGGCGGTGAAGGTCGGCTTGACCGCATGCGTATCCGAGAGCGTCACTGCCGGCCCGCTGGTCTGGCTCCAGGTGTAGGTCAGGGGGTGGCCCTGCGCCTGCCCCGACCCGGATCCGTCCAGCGTGACCGACGATCCGACCTTGACACCCTGCGCCGAACCCGCACTCGCGGTGGGCCGGTTGGCGAGGGTCGATGCGTAGTTGGCGAGCGCCGCCGACTGCGCCGACGACTTGTTGGTGTTGATCTTGGTGACCGTCACCTTGAACGTCGGGCAGTTGGTCGAACCGGTCCCGCTGGCGCACGCCGCCGTTTGCGATGCGGGCGGAAGGATGTACGTCGGATGCGCGGTGTTCGCGCCCGTCAACGTGGTCGGGATGCCGGTCGACAGCACCCAGGCATACGAGTAGTCGCCCTCGGCCGTGCCATCCGGGTTGGTGATGCCGACGCTCAACGTGATCTTGTCGCCGGTGGAGAACGTCGTGCCGCCGCCGTCCCGTACCTTCGTCGGCGCGGCGACCGTCGGGGTGCTCGCCGCGACGACGATGCTCACCGGCGTGACGGTGGCGTCACTGTCGCCCGGGTTGGGGCCGCCGTTCGTCACGCTGAGGTTGAACTGGGCGGTGTAGCCGCCCGGTGTCGTCGCCGGCGGCGCAGCGAAGGTCGGCTTCGCCGCGTGAATGTCCGAGAGCGTCGCCGCCGGTGCGCCGTTCGCCACCTGCGTCCAGGTGTACGTCAAGGGCGCGAGGTTCGGTTCCGTGGAAGCCGTCCCGTCGAGCGTCACCGTCGTTCCGGCGGTGGTGCTCGCGGGTGAGCCGGTCGCGGCCGCGACCACGCGGTTCGGAACCTGGAACACGTTCGTCGTCACGGCGGTCGACGTGTTCGTGTTCGCACCGGACGTCAGGACGTTCTGCGTGTCCTTGACGACCAGCGAGAACGTGTACGTCGTCGTGGTCGAGGTCCCAGGTGGCATGACAAACGTCGGCTTCTGCGCCGTCGGATCCGACAGGGTGACGGCGGGTGCCGCGTTCGCCACCTGCGTCCACTGGTAGCTGAGCGCGTGGCCCTGCGCCTGCGTCGACGCCGAACCGTCCAGGGTGACGACGCCGCCGGGGTTGGGGGCGTTCTTGTTCGCGCCCGCGTTCGCGACGGGCGTCGTCGGGAGCGAACTGCCGTACGCCGTCAGCGCCGCCGACGCCGACGCCTTGCCGGTGTTGGTCTTGGTCACGATCACCTTGAAGGTCGGGCAGTTCGTCGCGCCGGCCCCGCTCGCGCACGCCGCCGTGCCGTTCGGCGGCAGCACGAACGTGGGGTTGGCCGCGGTGCTCGACGACAACGTGGTCGAGATGCCCGAGTTGAACGACCAGGCGTACGTGTAATCGCCGGGGTTCGTGCCATCGGGGTTCGTGATGGTGGCGCCGAGCGTGACGACGTCACCTTCGTAGAAGGTCGTGCCGCCGCCCGGCCGGGTCTTGGCCACGGTGACCGTCGGCGTGCTCGCCGCCGAGGTGACGGTCGTGGTCGCGGTGTTCGACAGGTACGGGTTGTTGACGGTGAGGCTGAATCCGTAGGTGTTGCCGCTCGGGTTGTCGGCGGGCGCGACGGTAAACGTCGGCTTGATCGCGTGTATGTCGGAGAGCGTCACCGACGGGCCCGAGGTCTGGGCCCACGTGTAGGTCAGCGGCAGCGCGGGCGGGCCGTTCGGATCAGTCGTGCCCGAACCGTCCAGTGTGACGACGGTACCCGCGGTCTTGCCCGTCTGGGGCGCGCCCGCGTTCGCGACCGGCGGGACCGGATCGGCTACGGAGTAGTGGATCGTCCGGGTCAGCGGATCCTGGTACGAGTCGGTCGCATTGACCGTGAAGGTGTAGGAGCCGGACGTCGAGGTGTCGATCAGCGCGCCGTTCGGCAGGTCGCCGTCGCACGTGTCGTAGGGCTCGCCGTTGTTGTTCGCGACGCACCCGTACGACACCGACACGGTGGTTCCGGTGATGTAGCTCGCACCGTCGAAGGGTCCGGGCACACCGATGCCGGTGACGACCGTGTGGTTCAGCAGCGGCGCGGTACCGTTCGGCAGCGCGTTGGGACCGGTGTAGTAGTCGGGTGGCGACGTCCCCAGATCGGTGTTGCTCTCGTAACCGGGCGCACACGCCGCCTTGGCCACGATCTTGATCAAGCCGCCGAGCGCGGTCGTGTACACGTAGTTGACGTACGAGGGATCGGTCCAGGTCGTGTCCGACGACGTCGCGTTCGCCTGATTCACGGTGATGGTGTTCGGCGCCGGGAAGTTCCCCGGCTGGCCACCGGTGAAGTTGCTGCCCGGGAGCGAACCCGCGACCTTGATGCCGAGATCGGTGCCCGCGGCAACACTCGTCTTCGCGGTGACGTTGATCGTGAGCGCGGGCGGCTGCACGATCGAACCGCCCGGGTACACGGTGCCGCTCGATTCGTTCCCCGTTCCGAGCATCGCCATCCGGACGATGTTCGTCGACGAATCGACGTACGCCACGGGTGCCGTGCCGGGGATCGCGATGCGCTTGGCGGCGGGCAGCGTCAGGGGGTCGAAGCTCGGGTCGGGGTTTCCGCTCACCTTCGGCACGTCAGCCGGCGCGACGTAATAGCCCGCGTCGGCGTTCGCGCCCAGGTTGCCGTCGATCGGCGCGAGCGAGACGCTGTTGATCTGCAGTCCCGCGGGCAGCTTCCACCGGGTGATCTCGTTGTAGACGGCGACGATCGTCGCCGCGATACCCGTTGAGTTGTCCGCCGCGGGGAACGCGGAGAAGGGCTGCTTGATCTTGATGCTGAACGTGTCACCCGGCCGCACCGCATTCGGCGAGGTGATCGTGAAGCTCAGCTGCTGGTCCGCCTCACTGTTCGCCGAGAGGGTTCCGCCGTACGCGCGGCAGATCATGTCGGTGACGCTGGTCGTCGTCACCACGCTCGGCGTGAACGGGCCGCTCGACGCGCCCGCCGCGCCCGGCGCGGCGACGATCAAGCCCGCCGCCAGGACACCCGCACCGAGCGCCGCCACCATCCGACCGAACGTCGATCCTCGGCCCCGCATGATTCCCCCCGTGCATTTGCGTTCTTTTGACTTGCGTTTGCGTTCTTTTGACTTGCGCGGCCACCCTTCCAGATACTGGTAAGTAAGTCAAGTGTTTTGTTAAGGCAGGTGTTTTGATGCGTAGGACCCGCTGCTACGGTGCAAGTCGGTGACCACGACCGCGAGTAGCCGTACGACCGCAGCCCGCTCGACGGCTCGCGGCCACGCC
>DATMUX010000408.1:0-9062 GCA_035563695.1 Acidimicrobiia bacterium | reverse complement strand
GCGCCTGGCCGGCGACATCGCGGCGATCCTGCGCGAGCGCGACCGGGCGCGTCCGGGCGCGGTGCCCGAGATCGGCTACCACCTCGTCGCGCATCTCGGCGAGCCCGCGTGGGAGTTGCCGAAGGGCGTCCTGCACGGATCGGCCGACCGGATCGTCGACTTCGCGAATACGCGGCTCGGCGCGATCGGCGTCTCCCACCTGCAGGTTCGGCTGCTCGCGCGCGACGCGAGCGAGCAGTGCGACCAGATCGCGGCGTTCGGGTCCGAGGTCGGCCCGCACCTCACGCGCGTCCCGCTCACCTGACGACCGCACCGAAGGAAGGTTCCGATGGCAGTGCTCGCAATGCGCCACGACTTTCGCGCCCCAGCGTTCGGCCCGGCGACGCGCGCCGAGATCTACGCCGCCGCGATCGACCAGTTCGTGTGGGCCGACGCCCGGGGCTTCGACCTGCTGGTCCTGTCGGAGCATCACGGCATCGACGACGGGTGGATGCCGGCCCCGCTGACGATGGCGGCCGCGGTGCTGGCGCGCACGCAGCGGGCGCGGGTGATCGTAAGCGCCGCGATCCTGCCCCTCCACGACCCGATGCGCGTCGCCGAGCAGATCGCGGTGCTCGACAACACGTTCCCGGGCCGCCTCTGGGTGGTGTTCGGCGCGGGGTACCGGGTCGAGGAGTTCGCGATGGCGGGTCTCGAGCACGCGGCCCGCGGCCGGATCCTCGAGGAGCACGTCGCCGCCGTCCTCGAGGCGCTGACCGCGGAGCCCTTCGAGTGGCGGGGCCGCGATGTCGTCGTGACGCCCGCGCCCGTGACCGATCCGCACCGGATGCTGTTCGTCGGCGGGGGCGTGCCCGCGGCCGCGCGCCGGGCCGCACGCCTGCGGCTCCCGATGTTCCCCATGAACACTGACCAATCGGTGCGCGACGCCTATTTCGAGGAGGCCGCCAAGATCGGCTTCGACACCGGGTTCGTGCTGGAGCCGGTCGGGCCGACGTTCGTGCACGTGACCGACGATCCCGACCGGGCGTGGGCCGACATCGGGGAGTACGTGCTGTACGAGGCGCAGACCTACGCCTCGTTCCAGACGCCCGGACAGCACTCGACGCCCGGCGTGCGCGCGCAGTCAGTGGACGATCTGAAGGCGTCGCCGCAGTACGTGGTCGGCACCCCGGACGAGGTGTACACGCGCCTCCTCGACGTTCCCGCGCTGGGTGGCATCACGTTCAATCCGCTCGCCGGCGGGCTCCCGCCCGCGCTCGCATGGCCGAGCCTGGAGCTGTTCGCGGCGAACGTCCTGCCCCGACTGCGTACGGTCGCAAGCACCTGACTGCACGCGGCGCGGCAGGGCCGAGTGCCCCTGTTCAAAGGGCGCGTTTGGGCGTACGGTCCGGACAAGTGCGAGAGACGAGGTGTTCGCGATGGCTCGTTATCGTTCCTTCGACGCCGCCCGAGGCCTGGCCGCCGAGGTCCCGCAGCCGCCCGAGCTGCAGGACGTCCGCCTCCGGCGCGCCGGACTCAAGGCGGTGCTGAGCGGGCTCGAGATCGCACTGGCCGCGCCGGCACCGAACCGCATCGAATGGCTCGGCGGTGTCGGTGACGCGTTGCACACCGTGCACGAGACGTGGACGCGACACATCGTCGAGACGGAGGCACCCGGCGCGTTCCTCGACGAGCTCGTGACCGACGCGCCGCGACTGTCGACGCCCGCGTCGCGCCTGCGCCGCGAGCACAGTGAGATCCTCGCGGTGATCGTGCGCGCGGAGAAGCGCCTCGCGACCGCGCCCGCGGAGGAGTGCGACTACCTCGCGTGGGTCGATGAGACGCGCCAGGAGCTGACGACGCTGCTGTCGGCACTGGCCCGCCACCGTCAACGCGGTGCCGACCTCGTGTACGAGGCGTACGACGTCGATCTGGGCGGCGGGTTCTAGGCAGTTAGCGCGCGTCGACCGTCTCGACGTCGTCGACCGTCTCGTCCTCGTAGAGCGCCTCACCGCGGCGCAAGCGCGCCGCGATCCGCACCACGGTCGGCAGCTCGCGGCGCGTCGGGGTGTGCGCGGCGAGGAACCGCGCCGCGGCCACGAGCACCAGCGCCGATTCGTCCGATCCCTCGGGCCAGGCCTCCGCCTGCCGCACACCGGCCTCCACGGTCTGGAACCAGTGGAATTCCGCGTCCTCGGCCAGCAGGGCATGCCCGAGCGCGGCGATCAGCTCGCAGCGCGATCCGCCGGCCGCGAGGAACCCCCACGCCTCGTTGCCCGCTTCGTCGACCATGCCCTGCACGTCGAAGCACCGGGCGAGCGCGTCGAGACTCCCGCGCGTCGCGGCCGGCAGGCGCGCCGCGGGCACGTTGAGGAATCGATCGAGGTAGATCCGGAACGCGGCGTGGACACAGGCGCGCCGCAGCTCGGGCGTGGGGTTGCGAACGAGGGCCTGGTGCAGTGCGTTGGCCGCAGTGAACGAGTGGTGCACCGTGTCCCAGTCGCCGTGGTCGTTGCGCACGTGGAACCGCACGATGCGCAACGCGGCCGCGTACGCGAGCGCGCGCCCGAGCTCCTCGTCGGTTGCGCCCGCGTCGTACGCGCGCACGAGCGCGTCACCCGCATCGGCCGGATCGTCGGCGAGCAGCGCCCACGCGAGATCGGCGACATCGACGGGACCGTGCGCGCTCGCGGGTGCGGTGATGCGGCGGATCGCGTCGTCGGTCATGCGGACGAGGTCGTAGGGGTGGCGCCACTCGGAGAATTCCTCGGAGCGTTGCGCGCCGGCCGTCTGCTGCACGAGCGCGGGCAGCACTTCGGGCGCGGCGCCGGCACCCACGTGATCGAGTGCTTCGAACGCCTTGTTGGTGAAGTCGAGCGTGTGCCCGCCGTCGATGAACACGTGATCGGTCACGGCCGCGAACATCATCGCCTCCACCGCGGGGAGGCGCTGCGGGTCGGTCAGGGCCGTCGCGAGTGTCCGCTCGGCGGCGTCGGTGGAGCGCGTGTCGATGAACCGCCGGTACCACCCCGCGAGGCGCGGCGCGGCGATGCCCGCGCGATCCAGTGGGCCCGTCGCGAAACGCGGCGCGTGACCGCGGGTGTCGCGCGAGACGAACGCGAGGCCGTGCACCAACGCGAGCCCCTGGTCGGCCGCGTCGAGGCGGGGGAGCAGGTTCGCCATCGCGACGAGCACGGTCAGCCCCGCGCCCCAGCCCTGGGCGCGGTACGCGGTGCCGAACTCGATTCCCGTGCGGACGATCTCGGCCGGACTCGCACCTGCGTCGAGCAGACCGAGCACCGACTTCGCGATCACCAAGGTGATGCCCTCCTCGAGCCCCTGGCGCAGCCGCTCGTGGAGGTGCGCCACGGGATCGAGCTCGGCCCGGGCTCGCACCCAGACGCGGCCGTCGCGCACCTCGGTGTCGAAGCCCGGGGCGTCGTCGGCCCACAGGTCGAGCGTGCAGCCCGACGAGAGGTCGAAGCGCGCGTGGTGCCAGTGGCACGTCACCAACCCGGCCTCGACCGTTCCCTGGTGGAGCGGGAATCCCAGATGGGGGCAGCGATCCTCGATCGCGTACGGCCGGTCGTCGTGCCAGAACACCACGACCGGGCGCGTCCCGACCTTGGTGAGGAGACGGCCGTCACGGCGCAGCTGATCGAGGGGGCCGGCGTCGACGTCCATGAGGATCCTTTCAACAAGTATCTCCTTGCGATAATCTAGGAAGTGATGGACGGCGTCAAGTCGGGATCTGTCGAGTCAAGCGATGTGAAGTCGCATCTCGGGACGACGAAGCGGACGATCGTCGAGCGTCTCAAGCGCGCCGACGCGACCGTGGCCGATCTCGCACGCGCGCTCGACATGACCGAGGCGGGCGTGCGCCAGCATCTCGACGCGCTGGCCGACCACGGCCTGGTCGTGTCGCGTACGCGACCCGCGGCGGGGCGGGGGCGCCCGCCGACGGTCTGGGCCCTCACCGACCTCGCCCACGATCTGTTCCCCGACCGACACGACGACCTGACGGTCGAGCTGATCACCGCGGTGCGCAGCGCGCTCGGCGACGACGGTCTCGCACGCGTGCTCGATGCGCGCGGCGAGGTCCAGCGTGCCGCGTACCGCAAGGCCGTCCCGAAGCGGGGCTCGCTGCGCGCCCGGGTCGATGCGCTCGCGCGGGTGCGCACCGACGAGGGGTATGTCGCCGAGGTGGTCGACGACCCCGACGACGACCGCGGCCGCAGCGTGCTGCTCGTGGAGCACCATTGCCCGATCTGCGCGGCGGCGAGCGCGTGTCCGGGTCTGTGCAGCGCGGAGCTCGCGCTGTTCCGCGACGTGCTGGGCCCGCAGGTGACGGTCGAGCGGACGCAGCACATCATCGCGGGCGACCGTCGCTGTGCGTACCGGATAGCGTCCCGCAAGGCATGAGCGACACGGGGCACATCACGGACGAGGGTGTCGAGCGTCTCCGGGCGCGCATCGGCATCCCCGAACCGCACCCGATGCCGCCGTACTACACGTTGCCGACCGTCGACACGTTCCGCAACGTTGCCATTGCGTACGGCGACGACAACCCGCTGTGGTGCGATCCCGCGTACGGTCCGGCGACCCGGTGGGAGACGCCGATCGCGTCGCCGGTGCTGGTCGGCGGCGACACGTTGATCGGCGAGGACGAGGTGGCTGCAGTGGCGCCCGAGCACCGCGATCTCATGAAGGGTGATCCGCTGCGGGGTGTGCACGCGTTCTACGCCGCGAGCGCGCGCGAGTGGTGGGCGCCATTGGTGCCGCTCCGGCGAACGTTTCGGCGCAACGCGCTCGTCGCCGCCCTCGACAAGGAGAGCGAGTTCGCGGGTCGGGCGATCCACGAGTGGACCGCGCAGGTGTTTCGCGACGAGACGGGAACGTTGCTGTCGGGCCAGTACCGGCTGATGGTGCGCACGGAACGTGAGAAGGCCCGCGAGCGCAAGAAATACGACGCGGTCGTCGTCGAGCCGTACACCGACGACCAGATCGACGAGATCGAGGCCCAGTACGCGGGTGAGGGCCCGCGCGGCGCGCAGCCGCGGTGGTGGGAGGACGTGCACGAAGGCGACGAGGTCGGACCGATGGTCAAGGGCCCGCTGACCGTGACCGACATCGTGTGCTGGCACGCGGGGATGGGCATGGGTCTGTACGGTGTGAAACCGCTGCGCCTCGCGTACCGGAACCGCGCGCGAGTGCCGCGGTTCTTCCATCGCGATCCGCTCAACGTCCCCGACGTCATGCAGCGCGTGCACTGGGATCCCGAGTTCGCGCGCCTCGCCGGCAACCCCACGACGTTCGACTACGGCCGCATGCGCGAGACCTGGTTGATCCACCTGTGCACCGACTGGATGGGCGACGACGCGTGGCTCTGGAAGCTCGACTGCGAGTTCCGGCGCTTCAACTACGTCGGCGACACGCAGTGGCTGCGCGGGCGGGTGACGCGCTCGTACCTCGCGGCCGGCGGTCGCGCGGCCGTCGATGTCGAGCTCGAAGCCGTCAACCAGCGCGGCGAGCTGACGACGCCCGGCCACGCGACGATCCTGTTGCCGAGCCGGGAGCACGGACCGGTCCGGTTGCCCGACCCGCCCGGCGGCGCGCGCGATCTTCAGGGTGCCCTGCACGCGATCTCGGAAGAATTCGGCTCGGAGGAGCGTGGCCGCCGATGAGCCTCGAACAGCAACTCGATGAGCGCGGCGTGTTCACACTGCGCCTCGACCGGACCGACAAGCGCAACGCCATCGACGACGAGATGATGACGGCGTTGCTCGACGCGTTCACGCGCGCCGGTGTCGACGAGGCCGTGCGCACCGTAGTGCTCGAAGGTGCGGGCGAACACTTCTGCGGCGGTGCCGACATCGTGGCGCGGAACACGGAGGAGCGCGAGCGTCGGCCGCGGGCCGGCAGTATCCAGCGCCGGGTCCCGACGCAGGCGCACCGGTTGATTCCCCTCGTCGCGGGTGTGCAGGTCCCCGTCGTGTGCAAGGTTCGAGGGTGGGCGAGCGGCATCGGGTTCCAGCTCGCGCTCGCCGCCGACGTGTGTATCGCCGCGCGCGACGCGCGCTTCTGGGAGCCGTTCGCCGAACGGGGGTTCACGCCCGACAGCGGCGCGACGTGGCTGCTGCCCCGGCGCGTCGGCGAGGTGCGCGCGCGCGAGCTGCTGCTGCTGGGGCGCGTGCTGAGCGGCGAGGAAGCCGCCGAGTGGGGCGCGATCCACGCCGCGGTGGACGCCGCCGGGCTCGATGCGGCCGTCGACGACATCGCCGCGCGCCTCGCGAGCGGGCCCACGGTCGCGCTCGGTCTCACCAAGTGGCTGCTGCACGAGGGCGCGCAGGCGTCGCTCGGTGCCCACCTCGCCGACGAGGCGTTCGCGCTCGAGCTGTCGTCGCGCACCGACGACTTCCGCGAAGGGCTCGCCGCGTTCCGCGAGAAGCGCCCGCCCCGGTTCACCGGGCGATGAACGTCGGGCCGGAGACGCCCGTCGACGACGCGGTCGCGGAAGTGCGCGCGTGGGTCGACGAGCACGTGCCCGCGCCGTGGCGCGACGCCGGCCGGCGGGGTGGTCCGCCCGCGGTGCGCGAGGTCCGCACGCGCGCGGAATACGAGGCGTGGTACCCCGTATTCGCGGGCTCCGGCCTGGTCGTGCCCGCGTGGCCGCGCGAGTACGGCGGGCTCGGTGTCTCGCCGGTCGTCGCGCGCGCGATCGACACCGAACTGCGGCCGTTCCACCTCGGGCGGTTGAACCCCTTGGGGCTGAACAACACGGCCGCGGCCCTGTTCGCGTACGGCACCGAGGAACAGCGGCTGCGGTTCCTCCCGCCGATGGTGCGCAACGAGGAGAAGTGGTGCCAGCTGTTCAGCGAACCGGGCGCGGGATCCGACCTTGCGTCGCTCGCGACGCGGGCCGAGCGCGACGGCGACGCGTGGATCGTGACCGGGCAGAAGGTCTGGAGCACGTGGGCGCACTTCTCCGACTTCGCCATCGTGCTCGCCCGCACCGATGCCGACGTGCCGAAGCGTCAAGGCATCACGTACTTCCTGCTGGATCTGCACCAGCCGGGCGTCGACGTTCGGCCGCTGCGGCACATGGGCGGTGAGGTCGAGTTCAATGAGGTGTTCCTCGATCACGCCGTCGTGCCCGACGAGTACCGCGTCGGTGAGATCGGTCAGGGGTGGAAGGTCGCGAACGCGACGTTGTCGGGTGAGCGGCAGATGGTCGCGGGCGCAGGCTCGGGCGGCGTCGACCGCATCGGTGGCCGCGGCGTCGACCACGTGCTCGCGCTCGCGCGCCGTCACGACCGGATGGGCGATCCGGTGCTGCGCCAGGAGCTCGCACGCGCCTACAGCGAGGAGTGCATCCGCGACTGGACGAACCAGCGCGTGCGCGCCCAGGCCAAGTCCGGGCGGGCGCCCGGACCGGAGAGCTCGGTCGGCAAGGTGCACCAGGGCGCGCTGAACCAGCGCATGCAGCTGCTCGCCGCGTCGCTGCTCGGACCGGGCGCGATCGCGTGGGACGGCGAGATGCCGCACGAGGTGCGGGGCATGCTGCGCAGCCGCGCGAACACGATCGAGGGCGGCACCACCGAGGTCAACAAGAACATCCTCGGCGAGCGGGTGCTCGGTCTGCCTCGCGAGCCCGATCCGTGGCAGGGTGCACCCTGGCGCGACGTACCCCGATCGTAAGGAGCACCGCCCCGTGAGCTACCCGCAGCTCGAGACGTTGCAGCTGGAACGCCGTGGCCCCGTCGGCTGGCTGATCAACAACCGGCCTGAGCAGCTCAACGCGATGAACGCGCTGATGCGCGAGGAGTTCGAGACCGCGTGGCGCACGCTCGACGCCGATCCCGAGGTGCGCGTCATCGTGCACACGGGCGCGGGGCGCGCGTTCCAGACCGGCGTCGACGTCAACGAGATCGCGACCGACGGCGAGGGGATGGGGCGCTACCGCGAGTCGGTCGAGCGCTGGGACCTGCACTTCACGTCGTGGCACAACGGCGTGTGGAAACCGGTGATCACCGCGGTCAACGGCATCTGCGCCGGTGGCGGCTTCCACTGGATCGCCGACGCCGACATCGTGATCGCCGCGTCCGACGCCCAGTTCTTCGACCCGCACGTCTCGATCGGCCAGGTCGTGGCGATCGAGGCGATCGGCCTCATGAAGAAGATGCCGGTCGAGGCGGTCATGCGGATGGCGTTCGTCGGCCGCTACGAGCGGCTGGGCGCGCAACGTGCGTACGAGCTGGGGATGATCAGCGAGATCGTCGACCCGCCGGAGCGGCTGCAGGACGCGGCCCAGGAGCTCGCGGAGAAGATCGCGCGCAACTCGCCCGCGGCGATGGCCGCGACCAAGCGCGCGCTGTGGAGCGCGCTCGAGCTGGGTCTCACCGACGCGTGCCGCGCGGGCGCGAAGGAGTTGGTGTCGATGTGGGGTCACCCCGACCAGGAGGAAGGGCCGCGCGCGTTCGCCGAGAAGCGCGAGCCGCGCTGGCTACCCCTCGCCTAACCCTGCTCACGCAAGTGTGGCTTGGGCGCGGTCGCGGAGCTCGTACTTGAGGACCTTGCCGCTCGCGTTGAGCGGTACGGTGTCGACGATCTCGACGTAGCGCGGCACCTTGTAGTTGGCCATCTTCTCGCGGCACCACGCGATCAGCTCGTCGGGCGTGATTGTCGCGTTGTGACGGGGGATCACGTACGCGTAGCCGACCTCGCCCATCCGGGTGTCGGGAACCCCGACGACCGCGACCTGGCTCACGGCGGGGTGCTCGTTGATCATGTTCTCGATCTCGGCCGGGTAGGCGTTGAAGCCGCCGACGATGAACATGTCCTTCGTCCGGTCGGTGATGCGCAGGTAGCCGCGCGCGTCCATCACGCCCACGTCGCCGGTGTGCAGCCACCCGTCCGCGTCGACTGCCTCGGCCGTTGCCTCGGGATCGTGGATGAATCCCTGCATGACGTTGTACCCGCGGATCACGACCTCGCCCGGCTCGCCCCGCGGCACCTCGACGCCCTTCTCGTCGACGACGAGCACTTCGACGTCGGGGATCGCGCGTCCCGAGGTCGTCGCGATC
>DATMUX010000407.1:0-6314 GCA_035563695.1 Acidimicrobiia bacterium | reverse complement strand
TGCCCTCGAACAGCGCGATCTGCGCGGCGAGGTGCGCCGACGCGCCGAAGCCGTAGATGCCGAGCGTTCCGCCCGGCCGCACGCGGCTCCTCCGCAACGCGCGGTAACCGATGATCCCCGAGCACAGCAGTGGTGCCGCCTGTTCGTCGGCGAACTCGTCGGGCAGCGGGTACGCGAACGCCTCGTCGACGACCGCAAGCGGCGCGTAGCCGCCGTCGGCGTCCCAACCCGTGAACTCCGGCGCGACGCACAGGTTCTCGTCACCGCGGCGGCAGTATGCACAGGACCCGCACGTACGACGCAACCACGCGATCCCCACGCGTTCGTCCGGCGCGAATCGTGCCGCGCCGGGACCCAGCGCGTCGACGACGCCGACGACCTCGTGACCCGGCACCACACCGGCCCGCCGGGGTGCGAGATCGCCTTCGGCGAGGTGCAGGTCGGTGCGGCACACGCCGCACACGTGTACGCGCACCCGTATCTGCGAGGGCCCCGGCTGCGGATCGGCCCGTTCCACCAGCGCGAGCGGGTTGCCGTCGATGGGGCCCGGCCGCTGCACCACCCAGGCGCGCACGCGCTCCGCTACTTGTTCAACATCGCGCCGAGACCCGCGACCATCACGACGAATCCGATCACGAGATAGGCGATCGTTCGGCCGAGCGGCGCGACCGCGAGGTCGCTCGTCTCCGACCTCCGGTAACCACGCACGGGGCTCCCGGCACGGTGTCGCGCGACCGATCGCCGCGGCGCGGCCGCGGCATCGGCGCGCCGGCGGTACAACGCCCACGCGTTCGCGACGAACAACGCCGCCCCGAGCGCGAACAGCAGCTCGACCATGACCTGGTCGTAGAAGTTCTCGCCGAGCAACGGGCTCACCACGGCGAGGCTACCGCCGCGTCGGGGGAGCTGCCTGCTCGAAGCCGCCGAGCACGGGCGCGAGCGTGCCGTCGTCGAACCGCCGGTCGACGTGCTGAGCCTCGAGCGCGTCGAGACGGTCCGAGTACACACGCTTGCGCAGCGGAACACCGTCGGACGCCAGGCAGACGTCGGTCTCCGCCCCGAACTGGGGCAGCCGCTTGTTGACCCCGTGCGCCTTCATGGTGAAACATTCCGCCTCCTCGCCCGCGATCTGCGCGCCTTCCGCGCGCGCCACGTCGTAGGCACCGGAGGCGACCGCAACCCTCAGCACCTCCGATTCGGGAAGTCCGGCCGGCGGTTGATCGAAGCACGACGGCGTGGTGCCCGCGAGCTCGCAGGCGTACGACCGGTCCGGGAGATACACGTGCAGCGATGTACCCGACCTCGTCGCGAGCACCTGCTTGCGGCGCGCGACGTACGTCGTCGACGGCAGCCGGCCGCCGTCGGCACGCACGAGCGTCTCGACGTACCGGCCCACGTAGGTCGCGTGCTCGCCCGCGCGCGTCAACGCGACGAGCTCGCGCGCGGCGCGGTGAGCATCCTCGACACGCGGATCGGGCGAAGGAGTTACCAGGACGGCAACCGCGAGGGACACGCTCAAACCTCCGGCCACCGCGGCCGCGGCGATCCGGTCGACGGCCCGCCCGATCGGCACGCTCACGCCTTCAGGCTAGGCCAGCCATCATGGCAAACTCGCCGCATGCGGATCCTCGTCGCACGGTGCTCCGTCGAGTACGAGGGGCGTCTCGGCGCGCGCCTCGGTCCGGCGGTGCGCCTGATCCTCCAGAAGGCCGACGGATCCATCGCGGTGCACTCGGATGCCCGGGCGTACAAGCCGCTCAACTGGATGAGCCCGCCGTGCACCATCTCCGAGTCACCCGCCTCGATCGTCGCCCGTTCCCCCAAGGGCGAGACGTTGTCGATCGAGTTGCACGACATCGTGCACGACGCGACGATCGAGCTCGGCGACGATCCCGGCCTCGAGAAGGACGGCGTCGAAGCCGAGCTGCAACAGCTCATCGCGGCCCGGGTCGCGGCGCTGCGCGAGGATCTCACCCTCGTGCGGCGCGAATACCCGACCGACATCGGCCCGGTCGACTTGCTCTGCCGCGACGCCGACGGCCGCACGATCGTGGTCGAGGTCAAGCGCGTCGGCGAGATCGCCGGGGTCGACCAGCTCCTGCGGTACCAGGAACGGCTCGATCGGGACGCCCGGTTCGCGCCGACCGTCGGGATGTTCGTCGCGCAACAGATCAAGCCCCAGGCCCGGCTCTACGCCGAGAGCAAGGGCGTGGCCTGCGTCGAGATCGACCTGGAGCGCCTGCGGGGCGACTCCGACCCCGAGCTCACGCTGTTCTGAGGCCGCGGCCCGCCGATCGAATTCTCGTGCGCGCCGTCCTGCTCCTGCAGTGCCCGGACCGCCCCGGGATCGTGGCCGGTGTCGGCGCGTTCGTCGCGGAAGCCGGCGGCAACATCATCGAGGCCGACCAGCACTCCGATCCCGTCGCGGGCCTCTTCCTGCAACGCATCGAGTTCGACGTCGACGCCACCCGCGCCCACCTCGCCACCGCGTTCGGCCCGCTCGCCGAGCAGTACTCCATGCAATGGCAGGTCTACGACCTCGCTGCACAGGCGTCCGTCGCGTTGCTCGCTTCGCGGCAGGGACACTGTCTCGCCGACCTCCTCGTGCGCTTCGAGCTGGGCGAGATGCCGGCACGCGCGCTGTTCGTGGCTTCCAACCACGACACCCAACACGCGACGGCCGAGCGCTTCGGTGTGCCGTTCCATTCGTTGCCCGTGCGCGGAGACGATCGCGACGCGCAGGAGCGCGCCCTCGGCGAGCTCCTCCACGAGCAAGCGCCCGACGTCGTCGTGCTCGCGCGCTATATGCTCGTGCTACCGCCGTGGCTGGTCGACGAGTGGCGCGGCCGCATGATCAACATTCACCACTCGTTCCTGCCCTCGTTCGCAGGCGCCCGGCCCTACGCGCAGGCTCACGAGCGCGGCGTCAAGGTGATCGGCGCGACCGCGCACTACGTGACGCCCGAGCTCGACGACGGACCGATCATCGCCCAGCAGGTGATGCCGGTGTCGCACCGCGACGATCCGGCGCGCCTCGAACGGCGCGGTCGAGATCTCGAGGCGGTCGTGCTCGCGGAGGCGCTGCGCCTCCACCTCGAGCACCGGGTGATCGTGTACGGCCGCCGTACCGCGGTGTTCGACTGAAGCGGCGGACCCGGCCGCGAGCTCGGGGAAGCGCTACTCGCGGGCCGCGTTCTCGAACGTCGTGTAGTCGCCGTGGAACACGAGCTTCGCGTGGCCCACCGGTCCGTTCCGGTGCTTCGCCACGATGATCTCGGCCAGCCCGCGCTGATCCGAATCGGGGTTGTAGTACTCGTCGCGGTAGATGAACAACACGACGTCGGCATCCTGTTCGATGCTGTTGTGCACGACGATGTCGTTCGCGACGAAGTTGTGCGTCCCCGGAACCGTGGCGTCGAAGACGGGGGCGTCACCGACGGGCACGATGTCGACGACCTCGTCCCACAACACGTCGCTCGTACCGAGATCGGAGAGGAAGTCGTCGGGCAGCGCGTCGGCGATGCGGCGCATGAGCGCGCGCGACACGCCTTGCTCGTACACGCGGTGACAGCCGCCCGCCTCCCCGCCCAAGCGCTCGACCAGGTCGTGGGCGCGCAGCGAGCCGTGGACGAGCAGGCCCTTGCGCTCGATGTAATCCCACACCTCACGCGGGATCGTGTCGCGCATCGGATCGACCGCGGGGCCGTGACGGCGCGAGGCCGCGACGTGCACGCCCGCGTGGATCTCGTCGAGATGAACCCATCCGTCGAGCGTCAGGAACGGATGGTTCGCGCTCGCGGTGACGCTGCGGCCCGACGCGAGTCGGAGCGCGAACGCCGGCTTCACGCCGCTGCAGAACACATGGCTCATCACCGCGGGCACGAGCCGCAAGTGCTGATCCAGGGTCAACACCTCGACCTCGCGCGCGTCGTGCTCGTACAGCTCGCCGATGGTGGCGGTCGTGCCGTCGGCGAGCGTGATCGCCGTCTCGGCCGTCAGGCACCCCGATTCCCGCAGGTCGGCGAGCATGGGGCGCTTGTCCTGGCGGTATTCGAGCTGACGGTTCAGCTGAGAGAGCGTGACCACCGGCGCCTCGAGCTCGCGGGCGAGGATCTTCAAGCCGCGCGAGAGCTCGGACACCTCCACCTGCCGGCTCTCGATGCGCTTCGCGTGCGAGGTCATCAGCTGGAGGTAGTCGACGACGATCAGGCCGAGGTCGCCGTAGCGCGCCTTGATCCGCCGGGCCTTGGCGCGCATCTCCATGACGGTGCAGTGCGGGTTGTCGTCGATGAAGAAGGGCGCCTCCGCCAGCCGTCCGACCGCCTGGTTGACGCGCGGCCACTCGTGCTCCGAGAGCTTGCCCGTCTGCAGCTTGCGGGAAGGCACTCGCGCTTCGGCCGCGAGCAGTCGCTTGGTGAGCTCGAGGTAGCCCATCTCCATCGAGAAGAACAGCACCGGCTTGCGCGCGTGCACCGCGACGTGTTGCGCGATGCCGAGCGCGAGCGACGTCTTGCCTTGACCGGGGCGGGCCGCGACGATCGTGAGCGTCGAAGGATGCAGGCCGAGCAGAATGCTGTCGAGATCGAAGTAGCCGGTCGCCGTGCCGACGATGTCGTCCTGACGGTCGTACAGAGACTCGAGCTGGTTCATCGTCTGCTCGAGCGCGGGGTACAGCGGCACGAGCGAATCGGCGACCCGGCGCTCGGCGACCTCGAAGATCGCGGCCTCGGCCCGGTCGAGCGTCTCGTCGACCGGATCGTCGCCGGCGTAGGCCATCTCCTGGATGTCGCCGGCCGTCTCGATCAGGCGCCGCAGCATCGCCAGCTCGGAGACGATCTGTGCGTAGTGCTGCGCGTTGGCCGACGCCGGAGTGGCGGCCTGGATGCGCAAGAGCGTCTGGCGGCCGCCGAGCTGGTCGAGTTGCGCCGACCGGCGGAGCTCTTCGGCCACCGTCACGGGGTCGACCGGCTCACCCCGGCTGTGCAGCGCGAACGCCGCATCGAAGATCGCGCCGTGGGCGGGCTTGTAGAAGTCGTGGACCTCGAGGCGTGCTTCGATCGCGGCGGTGATCGCCTCGCGGCTCAGCATCATCGCTCCGAGCAGCGACTCTTCGGCTTCGAGATTGTGCGGAGGGATGCGACCGGCGTCGGGGCTCCGGCGTTGCGTCTGCTCGACTCGGGTGAGGTCGATCGATTGCGCCAACGACGTTCCTTCTTTGCCGGGGCCTTCTTTGCCGGGGCCTTCTTTGCCGGGGCCTTGTTTGCCTGGGCCGTTCGTGCGTGGAGAGCCGTCACCCTCCGGAGGGCTCCAGAGCGTCGCGCCGGGAGCCTGTGGGGAGGAAGAGGCGAAACCTTGTGTCTTGTGTGTGGACGACTGAGGCCGTCATCCACATGTCTGGGGATTGTGACCGGCGGGTGCGCCACCGACGCGGATCCCCGGGCCGCGCGAGACCCACAGGCCTGTGGATATCTCCGAGATGCGCGGCCCGCCGGCCTGGACGTCGGTCAGCTCGCGGCCTCGACCTCGACGTGGACGTTCGCCACCACGTCGGGGTGGAGGCGAATGACCAGGTCCACGGGGCCGAGCTCCTTGAGCGGCTCGTCGAGGCCGATCTTGCGCCGGTCGACCTCGACACCCAGGTGTCGCTGGATCGCATCGGCGACGTCGGCCGAGGTCACGGATCCGAACAGCTTGCCCTCGGCGCCGGCGCGCGCCTTGATGGTGATCGTGCGGTCGGCGAACTGCGCGGCGACGGCCTGCGCCGCGTCCCGGTCGCGGGCGTCGCGTACGTCGCGGTTGCGGCGCATGGCGTCGGCCTGTCTCTGGATCCCCGACGTGGCCTTCAAGGCGAGGCCGCGCGGCACGAGATAGTTCCGCGCGTAACCGTCGGCGACGTCGACGAGGTCGCCCTTCTTGCCGAGGTTCTCGACGTCGGCGCGCAGGACGATCCTCATTCCTCGTTCTCCGCGCCCACGAGCTCGTCGAGCGCCTCCTCGCCGGCCGGCGCACCCTCGGCCAGCTCGAGCTCTTCGGTCTCGCCCGCCAACGTGCCCTCCGCCTCGGCCCGCGGCTCGCGATCGCCGCGCTCGCCGCGATCGCGGCGCCCCTTCGAGCGTTGCGTCACCTGGCGCACGCTGTACGGCAACAGCGCCATCTCGCGCGCGACGCGAATCGCGCGCGCAACCGCGACCTGCTGCTGCTGCGTGTTGCCCGTGACGCGCCGCGCCCGGACCTTCGCGCGCTCCGACATGAAGCGGCGCAACAGGTTCACGTCCTTATAGTCGATCCAGTCGACGTTTTCGGTCGTGAGGATC
>DATMUX010000406.1:0-3764 GCA_035563695.1 Acidimicrobiia bacterium | reverse complement strand
CGCACGCTCATCCCCGTCGAGATCAGCGCGCCGGAGAAGCAGTACACGCTGTTCTTCGACAACGTCGACGTACCCGCCGATCGCCTGCTCGGCGAGCAGGACGAGGGGCTGCGGCAGGTGTTCGTCGGGCTCAACCCCGAGCGCATCATGAGCGCGACGATCTGCACGGGCATCGGCCGCTACGCGCTCGCGCGCGCCGCGCAGTATGCGAACGACCGCGACGTGTGGGGCGTCCCGATCGGGCGCCACCAGGGCATCGCCCACCCGCTCGCGATCGCCAAGATCGACCTCGAGCTCGCGCGGTTGATGACGGCGAAGGCCGCGTGGATGCACGACCACTCCACCGATCGGGTCGCGGCGGGCGAGGCGGCGAACATGGCGAAGTACGCCGCGGCCGAGGCGGGGCTGCAAGCGCTCGATGCGGCGATCCAGACGCACGGCGGCAACGGCATGGCGTCGGAGTACGGGCTCGCCGACCTGTGGGGCATGGTCCGGCTGCTGCGCATCGCGCCGGTCAGCCGCGAGATGGTGCTCAACTTCGTCGCGCAGCAGTCGCTGGGGTTGCCCAAGTCGTACTAGGGCCGGAGAAGTCGACCAGGGGACTCGGGCGTAGTGCCGGCCGGGCGGGGAACCATCCAGCACCGCCCGAGTCCGCCGGTCGTACGCGGTGCGACCGCTGGAAGCGGCACACCGATTCGCACGGGGGCAGAATCACGATACCGGCGCCGGACTGGGGAAGCGCTGGGAAGGCCGTCAAGATGCCATAAATGACACGTTCTTTACTCACTCGCCTTCGCGAGCCGTGCATCGAACCAGCGCGTCGTGCGATCGACCCAATACTTGGTCATGGCGCAGTCGAAGATCATGAACGCGTGCGGCATCTCGGGCAGGACACACAGGTCGACGTCGACGCCGGCGGCCGCGGCGCGGCCCGCGAGCATCAGCGTGTCGTCGAGCAGGTGGTCGCACGTGCCGACGCTCAACAGCGACGGCGGCAAGCCGCGCAGGTCGGCGTACGCGGGCGAGATCTCCGGCGCGCGCCGCTCGTCGCCGGACCGGTTCGGCGCGAAGCAGTTGCCGAAGAACTCGATGCCGTCGGGATCGAGGATGTCGAAGCCGGCATGGGGCCGCAGCCCGCGCTGGCTCGGCGAGCGGCCCCAGTCGTAGACCCCGAACACCAGGTTGAGCCCGTCGACCCGGTCGATCGCGCCCAGCTCGTCGCGGATGCGCAACGCGACGATCGCGGTCATGTAGCCGCCCGCCGACTCGCCGCCGATCAGCAGGCGCGTGCTGCCGAACTCCTGCTCGCCGTGCTCGAGCAGCCACCGTGCGACGGCAACGCCGTCGTCGGGACCGGCCGGCCACGGATGCTCGGGTGCCTTGCGGTAGTCGACCGAGACCACCGCCAACCGGTACGCACGCGCCAGCTCGCGGTTCGGGATGTCCATCATCACCGGCGCGCCGGTGACCATGCCGCCGCCGTGGAAGTGCAGGTAGATCGCGCGGGGCCGGCCGTCCGGCGTGAACACCCGGCACGGAACGCCGGCGATCTCCCGCTCGACGGCTTCGGGGACGGGGATGTAGCTCTGCGCCATGACGGCGCGCTGCTCGCGCACCCGATCGTCGCGACTCAATCCGGCCAGCGACGCGCGCTCGAACATCGCGAGCAGCTCCGAGCCGCCGTCGATCGTCGCGCGCGCTTCGGCGCGCATGGCCTCGACCTCATCGGACCAGAGGCGCAACGTCTCCATCGGAATTCCTCCTCGAACGCGTCGTCAGTCGCCGGCGAGATCGCGACCACGGAACCGCAGGACCCCCAATACTGCCGCGGCCGCGCCGATGCCGACCATTACGGCCGCCGAGGCCACGGCGACGGGCTTGGCCGGCGCCGGCGCGACGTGGTGGAACGGCGACAGATCGAGCATCCAGTTCGGGAAGCTCAGCAGTGCCCCGAACAGCTCCCACACGAACGCCAGGCTCACGAATCCGTACAGGAGCCCGACACCGAGCCGGGGCGCGAGGGCCACGAACAGCACACCCGCGCCGAGGAACAGCACGGCCGCGAGCTGGGCGCACACGAACAACGCGAGCACGAATACGAAGATCACGAACGTGAGGCCGACGTAGCCGCGCGCCTGGGTGATGTCGATCCCTCCGAGCTTCTTCATCTGCTCGCGCAAGCTGTCAGGTATGCCGAGTTTCTCGACGGTTTTGGCGACGGTGCCGACCACGAACGCGAACAGCGCGATCGACACTGCCCAGCTCGCGATCGTCACGCGGTCGAGCCGCAGCGCGAGCGCGGTCGGCGAAGACAGCAATCCGGTGCGGGCGGGCGCGGTGTCGTGGGGCGCGACATAGGCACCGCCGAGCTCGCGCCGCGCGTGGAGCACGCCCGCGACCGCGACGAGCACGGCGATCCCGGCCAGCGGCAACACCACGACGAGTGCGCGGCTGCCGGTGAACGCGCGCAGCTCCTCCGCCCACCCCAGCGGCGTGAACCAGTGCACGAACGTGTGGTCGGTGGTGTCGGCGACGACCCGGATGAGGAAGTCGATGCCGAGCACGGCACCGGACACGCCGAGCGCGCCCCGGCGCGTCGGGATCACCTGGTTCGCGACCGCACCGACGGCCGCGTATACCGCGGCAACCGATACGACGGTCAGGCCGAAGAAGGCCGAGCCGCGCGCGGCGAGCCCGCCCGCGATCGCACCGAGCGCGACGGCGAGCCACAACACGACGACCGTGACGAGGATCCCGGCGAGTGTCGCCGCGAGGAACGCCGAGCGCGTCAGCGCGCCGGCGAGCACGAGCTCGGTGCGCCCGGCCTCTTCGTCGCCGCGCATGGGCCGCGCCGCCGCGAAGATGCCGAACAGGCCCGCGAACACCGCCATGATGCCCCCGGCGCGCCACACGACGTACCCGTCGACCGTGACGAGGTTGTGGCCGATGCCGTAGAACATCAGCGCGGCCTTGTTCCCCGCGAATGCCGCCACGACCTTGGCCCGGTCGGCGGCACTCGGGTACGTGCTGCGATATCCGGCCGCGTTCGCGTAGACCACCGCGAAGAACAGCAACGAGAACGCGAGCGTGCGCGTGCGCGCGTCGCGGACGACGCGCGCCGTCCAGGTCCTAGCCGGGGTTGCCATCGGACGCGCCGTAGTGGTGCAGGAACACCTCTTCGAGCGACGGCTCCCGAGCCTCCAGCGTGACCACGTCGTGACCCGCGAGCCGATCGAGGAGCGGCCCGACCTCACCCGAGACCTCGAAGCGCAGCGCGCCCGGACCCGCAGGCGTCGCGCGGATGCCGTCGATCGAGCCGAGATCGGGCACTGCGCCGCCGAACGTGACCTCGATCGTCTGCGCGTGGAGGTGGCGCAGCTCGGCGAGGGTGCCTTCGTCGACGAGCCGGCCGCGGCGTAGGATGCCGACGCGGTCGCAGAGGGCCTCGACCTCGCTGAGGATGTGCGACGACAAGAAGACCGCCTGCCGGCGTTCCTTCGCCTCGTTCACCGTCTCCCGGAACGCGACCTCCATCAGCGGATCGAGCCCGCTCGTGGGCTCGTCGAGGATCAAGAGATCGGCCCGGGTCGAGAACGCGTGCACCAGCTGGATCTTCTGGCGGTTGCCCTTCGACAGCGCGCGCACCTTCTTGTCGGCGTCGAGCTCGAAGCGCTCGATGAGGGCGTCGCGGTAAGCGCGGTCGCTGCCGCCGTGCAGGCGCGCGAGGTACTCGAGCGTCTCGGCGCCGGTCAACGCGGGCCACA
>DATMUX010000405.1:0-3906 GCA_035563695.1 Acidimicrobiia bacterium | reverse complement strand
CGCCCTCGACGCGGTCCATCACGAAGCCCGCGCCGAGGCCGTCCTCGGCGCGCAACAGCAGCCGCACTCGGGGGACCGGCACACCGGCCCCCGCGGCCGCTTCGATCAGCCGGTACTCGGTGGAACGGTCGGTCTGGCCGGCCACCTGCGCGCCGGGATCGCGGCGCAGCACGAATCCGTGGCTCACGCCGTCGGGCGCGACCAGATCGAACGACCAGGTCTCGCGCGACGCACCGCCGGACAGGCGCCGCAACCCGGCGACCCGGCCGGCCCCGCACACGGGCGCGAGCGCGCCGGCCAGGGCGTCGGGATCGGGCTCGCCGCTCACGGGTGGTGACGCTAGCGACCGGGAGTTGCTCGGGGAGCGGCCGCGCTACCTGCGGCGGGTTCGTGTGACGGACGCAACGACCGCCCCCTGAGCACCGGGATCAGCCTCGCATCCCGGTGTGGGTCGCTGTAGAGGCGGAGGTCATGACCGCGCCTCGCCCGCGCCGGCCGTCGGTCTCGATCTGCACGATTTCTCCACATGTGCGTGCGGACTCCTCCACGTGTAATCCGTATCCTCATGGGTGTGAACGCGCTGGCTTCCCGACCGCGTGACGACCGCGCGCCCGGCGAGTTGGACCGTGAGTCGGTCGTTCCCAGACTCCGAGAGCCGGCACGCTCGGTGGTGGTCATCGAGGACGAGCGCTCGATCGCCGACGCGGTGGCGGCGCGGCTGCGCAGCGAGGGCTACGCCGTCGACATCGCCGGCGACGGGCCGGGTGGAGTCGAGCTCTGCGAGCGGACCCGGCCCGACCTCGTGGTGCTCGATCTGATGTTGCCGGGGCTCGACGGCATCGAGGTGTGCAAGCGGATCCAGCGCGACCGGCCCGTTCCGGTCCTGATGCTGACGGCCCGCGACAGCGAGACCGAGCTGCTCGTGGGCCTGGCCGTCGGGGCCGACGACTACATGACGAAGCCGTTCAGCATGCGCGAGCTCATTGCGCGGGTCCACGCGCTGCTGCGCCGCGCCGAGCGGATCGAGGCTGCCGGCGACGGCGAGGGCGACCGGGTCGTGCGGATCGGCGATGTCGAGCTCGACCCGTCGACGCGCCGGGTCCGGCGCGCCGGAGAGCTCGTGCACCTCACGCCGACCGAGTTCGACCTCGTCTACTACCTCGCCGTGCGCCCCGGGCGTGTCGCCACTCGCCAGGAGCTCCTCGGCCAGGTGTGGGGCTACGACGTGCCCTCGGGGGCGCGCACCGTCGACTCGCACGTCCGTACCGTGCGCCGCAAGCTCGGTTCCGACCTCGTGCGCACGGTGCACGGCGTCGGGTACGCGATCGAGGAGCAGCACGCGTGCACGTGAAGCGTCCCCGACCGCCGGAGCGCCCGCTCGATCCGCTGCCGACGCTGAAGCTCAAGCTGAGCGTGGTCATCCTCGCGGCGGTGGCGGTGACGGTCGTCGTCTTCTACATCGGCGTGCACGAGGGCCTGTGGCCGTCGCTGGCCGGCGTGATCGCCGGGTTCGTCGCGCTCGCTGTCGTGTGGGTGCTGGCGCGCGGCATCACGTCGCCCCTGCGCGAGATGGTGTCGGCGACCGAGGCGATGGCGCGCGGCGACTTCAGCCAGCGCGTGACCGCGACCTCGCACGACGAGATCGGCACGCTCGCCCGTGCGTTCAACCAGATGGCTGCCGAGCTCGCCGAGACCGATCGCGTGCGCCGCGACCTCGTCGCCAACGTCAGTCACGAGCTGCGGACGCCGATCACCGCGCTGCAAGCGGTGCTCGAGAACCTCGTCGACGGTGTCGCGCCGCCCGACCCCGAGACCTTGCGCACGATGCTCGCGCAGGTCGAGCGGCTCGGCCGTCTCGTCCAGCAGCTGCTCGACCTCTCACGGCTGGAGTCGGGCACGCTGCCGCTGGACCGCCATCTCTTCGACGTGGAACCCATGCTCGAGCTCGCGATCCGCGAGTCGCGGCTGCACACGCCCGATGTCCGGTTCGAGGTCGAGATGGCGCCGCGCGAATTCCGGTTCCAAGGCGACCCCGAGCGCCTACACCAAGTCGTCGCGAACCTCGTCGAGAACGCCGTACGGCACTCGCCTCCCGGGGGCGTCGTGCGCGTGCGCGCCACGGCCGCGACCGACGGGGCGAAGCTCGAGGTCGTCGACGACGGGCCCGGAATTCCCGATGCCGAAGCGGCGCGGGTGTTCGAGCGGTTCTACCGCCCCGACTCGGCCCGCTCGTCACGTGACGGCGGTGCCGGGCTCGGGCTCGCGATCGCGCGCTGGATCGTCGATCTGCACGGAGGCGACATCCGCGTCGCGCACAACGAGCCGCACGGGTGTCGCATGATCGTGACTCTCCCGGGGCGCGTCGAGCTGCAGCCCCTTTCCTCCCCCCAGCTGATCAACGAAGGACGGTAACGGTGTCTCTGACATCCATCGACGATGCGTTGCGCCGGATCCGGCGTGGCGAGATGGTGTTGGTCGTCGACGACGAAGATCGCGAGAACGAGGGCGACCTCACGCTCGCGGCCGAGTGGGTGACGCCCGAGGCGATCAACTTCATGCTCCGGTGGGCGCGAGGGCTCGTGTGCATGCCGTGCGATGCGCAACGCCTCGAGGAGCTCGAGATCGGGCCGATGGTGCCGGCCGGCGCCGCGGGCTGCGACACTGCGTTCACGGTCTCGATCGACCACCGCGACGCCGGCAGCGGCATCGGCGCGCACGACCGCGCGTTGACGATCCGCAAGGTGCTGGAGCCCGAGGCGCGCGCCGAGCACTTCGTGCGGCCGGGACACGTGTTCCCGCTGCGCGCGCGGGAGGGCGGCGTGCTCCAGCGCCGCGGTCACACCGAGGCCGCGGTCGACATGGCGCGCCTCGCCGGCTGCGCCCCCGTCGCGGTGATCTGCGAGGTGCTGCACGACGACGGATCGCCGGCTCGCTTCCCGTACCTGGAGCTGTTCGCCCAGGAGCACCGCATCGCGATGGTGTCGGTCGCGCAGCTCGTCGACTACCGCGAGCAGCTCGACTCGACTGCCTCGGCGAGCAGCCGGCGCACGTTGTTGCTCTAGCTCGCCGACTCCTCGGCCGCGCCCACGGGCCGGCCGTCGACGATTTGGTCGAGGTACTCCGACAGCCCGTATCCGGTGCGGCCGTTGCACGACCACTCGGTCATGCCCTCAGAGATGCGGGTGACGAGCTGGTCGCCTTCGGGCGTGGTGCGGCGGTTTCGCAACGGGATGAGGTTCAGCACGCGCCCGGTGATCTCGTAGGTGTCGCGCTCGGTCGTCGCGGTCGCGCGCAGCTCCTCGTGGTATTCGTCGTCGCCCTTCCAGACGGTCTCGATCGTCGCGGTGCGGATGTGCTCGTATTCGCCGTCGCGCATGATCATTCCGCCGAAGGTGCGGGCGCCGCCGCGCCCGGCGATGATCGACACGACGAAGCCGAAGTCGGCGCCGAAGTTGGCGGTCAGCCATCGGTACCACCACGGCGCCTGCCAGTAGCGCGGGCCCCACGAGTGGTCGCGTAGCCCGAAGCCTTCGACCGGCCATTCCTCGTCGCCGACGCGGATCGTGCCCCGCACGGCCATGTGCTGCTCGTAGTGGCCGCGGGCGAAGCCGCCCGAATGGTCCTCGGAGAGCGGCGAGCCGTCGTCGTTCACGGGCTCGCCGCCGTACATCGGTGACACACCGGTGTGCGTGAGCTCGACGCGCGCGTCGACCCACGGATTCTCGGTGAACGCCTTGCGCGGGTCGGCCATCTGTAACGGATCGGTGAGCAACGCGACCTTCCCGTCGTAGGTGGTGCGGAGCTTCTCGAACGGGGCGATGACCTCGAAGCGTGTTCCGCCCGCGTCGAACGCGTCGTTGTTCTCGATCTTCGGCCGGTTGAACATGAACGCGACGCGTCCATCCG
>DATMUX010000404.1:0-3139 GCA_035563695.1 Acidimicrobiia bacterium | reverse complement strand
TGATCGTTCTGGAACCGCAGGTGATGACCACCGACGACACAGCCGCTCTGCTCGACTTCGTGACCGCCGGCGGGCGCCTCGTGATCGGCGGCCAGGCGCCCTTCTACGTGAAGAACCTGCGCGACCGCGCGCCCGCGTGGGATCCGGCCGGCCGCAGCGCCTGGCTCGTCGACGACCCGGCCCTGCCCGGCGTCCGCTCGATCGAGACGGCCGCGCAGGGTTCGTGGACGTCGCCCGGGAGCGGGCGCGTCGTCGTCGGCGACACGTCCCGCGCGCTGGTGACGCTCGACCGCGTCGCCGCGGGAAGCATCGTGTTCCTCGCCGACCCGTCGCCGCTCGAGAACGCGTACCTCGACCACGCCGACAATGCCGCGTTCGGGCTCGACCTCGCCGGCGGCCGGCCGGTCGTCTTCGGGGAAGGCGTGCACGGCTTCGGCCGGACGCGCGGTGTCGCCGCGATCCCGGGAGCGTGGAAGGTCGCGCTCGTGTTGATCGGGATCGCGGCGCTCGCGTTCGTGTGGTCGCGGGCGCGACGGTTCGGCCCGCCCGACCGGGAGGCGCGTGAGCTCCCGCCGGCGCGCGCGGAGTACGTCGAGGCCCTGTCGCTCTCACTCGAGCGCACGCGCGATCGCGCGGGCGCGCTGGCCCCCGCGCAACGATTCGCCCTGGATCGCATCGCCGCACGCGACGCGCTCGGCGCGACGCCGGACGCGGCGGAGCTGGCGCGGGCGGCGCGCCGCATCGGGTGCTCCGACGAGGAGGTCGCGGCCCTGGTCGCACCGGTCGCGACCGACGCGGAGGTGCTTGCGGTCGGGCGGGCAGTGAGCCGGGTGTCGGCGCCGGCAGGCGCACGCGGGGGGAGGACGGGATGAACGAGTTGCGCGATCGCATCGTGCGCGAGGTCCGCAAGGTCGTCGTCGGCCAGGACCATGTGGTCGAGGTGCTGCTCGCGGCGACGGCCGTAGGCGGGCACCTGTTGCTCGAAGGCGTTCCGGGAGTCGCCAAGACGTTGCTCGCCGACGCGTACGCGCGCGCGATCGGTGTGGAGTTCCGCCGCGTGCAGTTCACGCCGGACATGCTGCCGTCCGACCTCACGGGCACGATGACGTTGCGCGGCGGCGAGCTGACGTTCCGACCCGGTCCGGTGTTCACCAACCTCGTGCTGGCCGACGAGATCAACCGCACTCCGCCCAAGACCCAGGCGGCGCTGTTGGAGGCCACGCAGGAACGCCAGGTCAGCGTCGACGGGGTCGCGCGGCCGTTGCCCGAACCGTTCGTCGTGGTCGCGACGCAGAACCCGATCGAGTACGAGGGCACGTACCCGCTTCCGGAAGCGCAGCTCGACCGCTTCCTCGCCAAGCTCGACGTGACGTACCCGAGCGCGGCCGACGAGTCGGCGATGCTGAACCTCGCGCACCGCGGCGTCGCGCCCGCAACACTCGACGACGTGCAGTCCGTCACCGACCCGGCCGAGCTGCTCGGCGCGCGCGCCCTCGTCGACGCGACCACCGTCTCGCCCGAGATCACCGGCTACGTCGTCGCGCTCGTCCGCAAGACGCGCGAGCTGCCCAGTGTCGCGCTGGGCGCGAGCCCGCGCGCCGCGGTGCATCTCCTCGCGGCGTCGAAGGCCGCGGCCCGGCTCACGGGACGCGCGTTCGTGATTCCCGACGACGTCGTCGCGGTCGCGCCGGCCGTGCTCCGGCACCGGCTGTTGCTACGGCCCGAGGCCGAGCTCGAGCGGTACCGTCCCGACGATGCCGTCGCGGCCGCGATCTCGTCGGTACCCGTACCGCGATGACGCCGACACCGCGCGCCGCGCTGGCCTTCGTGGCCGTCGCGCTCGTCGCGTTGTTCGTGTCCGCGACCCTCGCCCTTGTGCTCGCCGCGGCGGTGGTCGCGGCGACCGCAGTCGACGTCGTGCTCGCCCGGCCGCGCCTGCGGGTGCGCAGAACGGTGCCGCGCACGCTGTCGCGCGCGGTGCCCGCGCGCCTCACGATCACGACCGGCGCCGCCCGGCCCGATCACGTGCAGGTGCGACAAGCCCAGCCGGCCGACGTCACCGTCGAACCGTCGATCGCGACGGGCGGGCTCGACGCGCAGATCGTCGCGCACCGAAGGGGCGAGACGGCCCTGCCGCCGGTCACCGCCCGCCGGACGGGGCCCCTCGGGCTCGGGCGCTGCACGTTCGACGGTGAAGGGACCGCGCCGCTCCTCGTGTATCCCGACGTCGCGGCGGCGCAGCGCGTCGTCGTGGCGTTGCGGCGCGGCCGGTTCCGCGATCCGGGCCTGCGCACGCGCGGGCCGCTCGGACTCGGCACCGACTTCGAGTCGATCCGCGACTACCAGCCCGACGACGACGTCCGCCAGATTAACTGGACCGCGTCGGAGCGCACCGGCCGCCCGATGAGCAACGTCTACCGGATCGAACAGGACCGCGACGTCGTGTGCCTGCTCGACGCGGGCCGGCTCATGAGCGCGCCGCTGAACGTGCGGACGACCCGGTTGGACGCCGCGGTCGACGCGATCACGATGGTCGCCCTGGTCGCCGACGAGCTCGGCGACCGGTGCGGCGTCACCGTGTTCGATGCGGCGTTGCGCCGCCGCCTCGCGCCGCGGCGCAACGGCGGCCGCGCGGTCGTGCGCACGATCCTCGACGTCGAGCCCACACCGGTCGACGCCGACTACGACCTCGCGTTCCGCAGCGTCGGGGGCGTGAAGCGCGCGCTCATCCTCGTGTGCACGGACCTCGTCGACGAGGCCGCGGCCCGCTCGCTCGTCGACGCCGTGCCCGTACTGGCCCGCCGCCACGCCGTCGTGGTCGCGTCGGTCCGCGACCCGGATCTCGACGCGGCTGTCTCCGATCCGCCGGCATCGCCGCGCGACGTCTATCGCGCCGCGGTCGCGATCGACGTGCTCGAGACCCGCCGCCGCGTCGCGGCCCGTTTGCAGCACGCGGGCGCCGAGGTCGTGGAGGCGCGCGCCGGCGCGCTCGGCGAGGCGTGCGTGCACGCGTACCTGCGGCTCAAGGCTCGCGCGCGTCTGTGACCGGCGCGCCGCGCCAGAACACGAGGCCCCAGTACATCAGTCCCAACCCGAAGCCGACGACGAGCACGACGGTGAGGCCTTTCCCCGCGGGAGT
>DATMUX010000403.1:0-2674 GCA_035563695.1 Acidimicrobiia bacterium | reverse complement strand
CTCGCGGTCGAGCGCCGCGCGGGTCAGCACGCCCGCGCGTTCCAGCGCGAGCAGCGCGGTCGCGCGCGCCACGGCGGCCTCGGGTGTCCGCAGCGCGATGACGGGCCGGCCGAGCACGTCGGCGAGGACCTGCGCCCATGGCGCCGAACGAGCCGCACCGCCGACGAACGCGATCTCCTCGATCGCCTCACCGGTGAACGCTTCGACGTGGGGCAGCAACGCGCGCAGGTTGTGCGCGACACCTTCGACGACGGCTCGTACGAGATCGCGTCGGGTCGTCTCGAGTGACATGTGCACGAAACCACCGCGCGCGGCGGTGTTGCTCTGCGGCGCCTGCGCCCCCGCGAGCCAGGGGAGGAACATCACGCCTCCGGCCCCGGCTCGGGTCGCACGCAGCGTCTCGTCGAGCGCGGCGAAGGGATCGCCGACGGAGTGATCGGCCAGCTCGTCGGCCGGATACACGACATTGTGGAGCACGTGTTCGAGCACCTTGCCCGCGAGGCCGTTCTCGGCCCACACGACGTAGCGATCTCGGTAGGGGCCCGGCATCGACAGGAGCTGGTGCTCGAGGTCGCCGCGGAAGTCGGGAACCGCGTCGACCAGGACGCTCGTGGTGCCGATCGCGAGGCCGGCCCGGCCCGGCTGGAAGGCGCCCGTCGCCACGGCCACCGTCGCGGTGTCGTTCGTCCCCGCGTACACCGTTGCCGTCGCGGGGAGGCCGAGTTGCGCGGCGGCGTCCGGCGACAAGGTGCCGACCGCGGCGTCGACGGGGATCAAGCCGGGCAACCGCGTGCGGTCGACGCCCGAGAGCTTCACGAGCTCGTCGTCGTACGCCGTGACTCCCAGTTCGCGGTTGTCGCAGAGCTGATAGGTGAACGTGCTGTGCTGGCTCGCGCAGATGCGCCCGGTGAGGCGCGCGGTCACGAGGTCCATGGCCTCGAGGTACGCGGCTGTCGCGGCGTGCACGTCGGGCCGCTCGTGCTGGAGGTGGAGGATGTGCCCCAGCGACAGGCCGCTGCCTACGGGCGGGAGCCCGTGATGCTCGATGAACGTGAAGAACGCGTTCTCGTCGCGCGCCATGATGTCGAACGACAGGTCGGTGCCGCGCTGGTCCTGCCACATGACCATCGGCCCGACGGCCCGGCCGCGTGTGTCGACGGGGACGACCGACGAGTACTGGCTGCACACGCCGATGCACTCCACGGCGGCCGCCTCGGCCGGATGCGCCGACGTGATCGCCTGCACGGCGTCGACGAGGTGCGCGATCGTCGCGTCCGCGTCCTGTTCGGCTACGTCGCCCGACCGGCGGATCTCGAGGGCGCGTTGGGCCGAGGCGACGACGCGGCCGTCGGCGCGGGCCAGCGCCACCTTTACGTTCGTCGTGCCGACGTCGATACCGAGCGCGTTGGCCATGGCGCCATGTTGCCGACCGGAGCCCGTGCCGGCGATAGTTCGGGAGTCTAACAGTTCGGTATCCTGGCGCGGATGGACGACGCCGATCTCGCCCGAGCGACGCGGGCGCTGGCGCTCGCGGCCCGCTCGCTGGAGCGGGCGGCCGGCGCCGGCGAGCTGACGCTCGCCCAGTTCCGGGTGTTGGCCCTGGTCGCAGCGGGCGACGAACGGTCGTCGCTGCTCGCGGCGCGGCTCACAGTGGCGAAGCCGACGATCACCGCGGTCGTCGATGGGTTGGTCGAGCGCGGGTTCCTCACGCGCGAGGCCGTCACCGGCGACCGGCGCTCGCTCCGCCTGGCGCTGACCCCGGCCGGATACGCCGCGCTGGCCACCGCGGGCGACGAGATGAGCGCCGCGCTCGCCCACGTGCTCGAGTTCGCGCGCGACCGGGATGCGCTGCTCGCCGCCCTCGTCGACCTCGACGACGCGCTCGCGGCGCGCTCCCAGGCGCGACTGCGCGGGGAGGCCCGCGCGTGAGCGGCCATCCCCGGAAGCAGGGCTGGATTCGCCGCCTGATCGGCTATATGAAGCCGCACAAGAAGAACGCGTACGTCGCGTTCGGCGTCGCGATCGGCGGCCAGCTCATCCAGTCGCTGCTCCCGCTCGTGCAGAAGTACGTCATCGACGACTGCATCACGCCGGCACACAACAAGGCGCCGATCGGTCCGTGGTTGCTGCTGATGCTCGTCATGGGTGTGATGACGTTCGTGTTCGCGTACTTCCGGCGCTTCCGGGGCGGGCGCATCGCGCTCGACGTGCAGCACGACCTCCGCACCGCGATCTTCCGGCAGCTCCAGCGCCTCGACTTCGCGCGGCACGACGAGCTGCAGACCGGCCAGCTCGTCAGCCGGGCGTCGTCCGACGTCGCGCTGATCCAGGGCTTCTTGCAGTTCCTGCCGATCGGCATGGCGAACGTGTTGCTGTTCGTCGTGTCGCTCACGGTGATGTTCGTGCTGTCGGTACCTCTGGCGCTCGTGATGCTCGCCGTCGCGCCGTTGCTGCTCGTCACCGCGATGAAGCTGCGCACGTCGGTGTTCCCGGCGAGCTGGGACGCGCAGCAGAAAGCCGGCGAAGTGGCGAACGTCGTCGAGGAGGACGTCACCGGCGTGCGGGTCGTGAAGGGCTTCGGTCAGGAGCGGCGAGAGCTCGATCGGTTGACCGAGCGGTCCGAATCGTTGTTCAAGGCTCGCGTCCGGCTCGTGAACATCCAGGCACGGCTGCA
>DATMUX010000402.1:0-6059 GCA_035563695.1 Acidimicrobiia bacterium | reverse complement strand
GCAACCTCCCCAAGCTGCATCGCGAGCTGGAGCGCGCCGGCTACGTCTCCCCCGCGCTCGAGTACCCGAGCTACCGCGCGCTGTGGCGCGCGCTGTCGAGCCGTCCCGCGTAGATCCGACCGACAGCTAGGTTCCGGACATGACGACCTTCGACGACGTCTCCACGTTGATGCGCAGCCAGACGGCGGGGCGCCGGCTGCTCGGCGATCCCGTCGACGACGACACCGTCATCACGCTCATCGAGCTGGCGGCCCACGCCACCCCCGACAACCGGCGCCGCTGCGAGTTCGTAGTGGTGCGCGATCCCGACGTCCGTCACCAACTCGCCCGCACGTACCGTCAGGGCTGGTCGGTCTACAAGCGCATCCTGCGCAGTCGCGCGCACGACGACGCATGGCTCGAGGCCCGCCAGTGGGAATCCGACCACTTCGAAGACGTCCCGGTGCTGGTGGTGGCGTGCGTCGCCGGGCGGCGCCCGCTCTTTCCGGCCGTCGGCGCGGCCGCGTTCTACGCGGCGGCGTTCCCCGCGGTGCAGAACCTGCTCCTTGCGTCCGGCGCGCGCGGGCTGGGCGCGTCGGCGACGACGTTGCCGCTGTGGTCGGCGTGGGAAGCGCGCCGCACGCTGGGGCTCCCCCGCCGGGTCACACCGGTTGCCGTGGTGACCGTCGGCTGGCCCCGCGGACCCGGCGTCGCGCCCTCGACCCCCCCGGTCGGCAACATCATCCATCTCGACCGCTGGGGCCACCAGCCCTTTCGGGCCTGGCCCCGCCCCCCGGTGCCGGACACGGCATAATGGTCGGTACGAAGACTTCGAGGCAGGTGAAGACGTGCCCAGAAAAGGACGAGCACGCCGCTTTCGTGAAGCGCGCAAGCTCAAGCAGGGGTACGACGACGGGCTGTTCCGGGAAGGCTCGGGCACTCTCGCGGACGTATCGGATTCCGACGAGGACGAGCTGGAAGACGACGACCTCGACGACTTCGACGACGACGAAGAAGAAGAGGACTGGGACCCCGATCACCGCATCGAACGCTGACCACCCTCATTTGCTCACAACTTGCGTGAAACGACCACCGCCGCGGTGGTTCAGCCACGCAAGGTCGCAGCGGCGGGGTGGCGGGGCGCAGGCGCTCAGGTAAGGCGCGGGTCGGGCGCGTCGGCGTCGATCCCGTAGCGCTCGATCGCGTCGACCACGGCCTCGGCCTTGACGTCGCCGGTCTCGGCCAACCCGTCGAGCACCGCCACCGAGATGTGCGCGGCGTCGATCTCGAAGTGCCGCCGGAGCGCCGGCCGGATGTCGGAGAACCCGTAGCCGTCAGTGCCGAGCACGACGAAGGGGTGCGGAACGAACCGGGCGATCGAGTCGGGCACGGCGCGCACCCAGTCGGAGACGGCGACGATCGGTCCTTCCGAACCGGCGAGCTGCTCGGTGACGAACGGCGTGCGCGGCGGCTCCGACGGGTGCAGCCGGTTCCAGCGCTCGCAGGCGACGGCATCGTCGCGCAGCTGCTTCCACCCGGGCACGCTCCACACGTCGACCCCGGTGTCGTGGTTCGCGGCCAGCAACTCCTGCGCCTCGAGCGCTTGCAGGACGATCGGGCCGCTCGCGAGGATCTGGGCGCGATGCGTGTGCTCGCCCGGCGCGCGCCGCAGCAGGTACATGCCGCGCACGATCTGATCCTCGATGCCCGCGGGCATCGGAGGCTGCACGTAGTTCTCGTTGTACAGGGTGACGTAGTAGAAGCAGTCCTCGGGGTCGGGTCCGTACATGCGGCGGATGCCGTCGCGCACGAGCACGCCGACCTCGTACGCGTACGCGGGGTCGTACGCCCGGCAGTTGGGGTACGCGAGCGCGTACATCAACGATTGGCCGTCGCAGTGTTGCAGCCCCTCCCCCGTCAACGTCGTGCGGCCGGCCGTCGCGCCCATCAGGAACCCGCGTCCACGCTGGTCGCCGAACGACCAGATCAGATCGCCGACGCGCTGGAAGCCGAACATCGAATAGAACGTGAAGAACGGGATCATGGGCTGGCCCCACGTGGCGTACGCCGTCGCCGCCGCCGTGAGGGACGCCATCGCGCCCGCCTCGGTGATGCCCTCTTCGAGCAGCTGGCCGTTCGTCGCCTCGCGGTACGAGAGCATCAGGCCCGCGTCGACCGGCTCGTACTGCTGGCCGAACGGCGCGTAGATCTTGAACTCGGAGAACAGCGCGTCCATGCCGAACGTACGCGCCTCGTCGGGGATGATCGGCACGACCCGCGGCCCGATCTCGGGCTCCTTCATGAGTACGCGCAGCAGACGTGTGAACGCGGTCGTCGTCGATGCCTGGACCTTGTCTCCCGTCCCGGCGGTGAGCTGGTCGATCACCTCGTCGCGCGGGAAGATCACGATCTTCGATCGTTCGACGCGATCGGGCAGGTAGCCGTCGAGCGCGCGGCGGCGTTCCATCAGGTACTCGTACTCGGGCGAGCGGAACCCCGGGTGGAAGTACGGAGCCATGCCGTCGTCGAGCGCGTCGTCGGGAATATCGAGATGCAGACGGTCGCGCAGCACGCGTAGCTGCTCGGCCGTCATCTTCTTGATCTGGTGCGTTGCGTTCCGCGCTTCGAAGTCGGCGCCGAGCGTCCAGCCCTTCACCGTCTTGGCGAGTATCACCGTGGGACTCCCCGCGTGCTCGACCGCGGTCTTGTACGCCGCGTAGAGCTTGCGGTAGTCGTGCCCGCCTCGGGGCAGGCGTTGCAGCTCGTCGTCGGAGAGGTGCTCGACCATCTTGCGCAGGCGCGGGTCGGGGCCGAAGAAGTGATCGCGGATGTACGCCCCCGACTCGACGGTGTACTTCTGGAACTCGCCGTCGACCGTCGTGTTCATCTTGTTGACGAGCACACCGTCGACGTCGCGGGCCAGCAGGTCGTCCCAGTGGCGTCCCCAGATCACCTTGATCACGTTCCAGCCCATGCCCCGGAACGTCGACTCGAGCTCCTGGATCACCTTGCCGTCGCCCCGCACCGGGCCGTCGAGGCGCTGGAGGTTGCAGTTCACGACGAAGATGAGGTTGTCGAGCCGCTCCCGCGACGCGAGGTCGAGCGCGGCGGTGGACTCGGGCTCGTCGAGCTCGCCGTCACCGACGAAGCACCACACGCGCGCCTGCGAGGTGTCGACGAGCTGGCGGTTGTAGAGATAACGGTTGAACCGCGCCTGGTACACCGCGTTGAGCGGGCCGAGCCCCATCGACACCGTCGGGAACTCCCAGAAGCTCGGGAGCCGGCGCGGGTGCGGATACGAGGGCAGTCCGTGGCCGGCCGTCTCGCGGCGGAAGTGATCGAGCTGCTCGTCGGTGAGGCGGCCTTCGAGGAACGCGCGCGCGTAGATGCCGGGCGCGGCGTGACCCTGGATGTACACCTGGTCGCCGTAGCCGCCGTCCCCCTTGCCGCGGAAGAAGTGATTGAACCCGACCTCGTACAGCGACGCCGCGGACGCGTAGGTCGACAGGTGACCACCCAGCCCGTCGAAGCGATGGTTCGCGCGGTCGACCATCGCGACGGCGTTCCAACGGATGATGCGCCGGATGCGGCGCTCGAGCTCCTCGTTGCCCGGGAACCACGGCTCTTGCTCGGGCGGGATGGTGTTGATGTAGTCGGTCGTGACCATGGCGGGCACCGCGGCACCGAGGTCGCGCGCGCGTTCCATGAGCCGTGCGAGCAGGTAGTGCGCCCGAGCCTTGCCCTTCACCTCGATCACCGCGTCGAGCGACTCGAGCCACTCCGCGGTCTCCTGCCGATCGATGTCGGGCAGCTGGTGGATGGAACCGTCGATGAACATGCCGCCCTCCGTCCCTCAGGGGATCATCGGCCGGTCCGGCCGTGGGCGTGAGCCGCTTGCGTGCTTGCGCCTTCAGCGTACGGCGGCCGCGACCGTCATCGGTGCCGCACGCCGGCGCGGCTCGCGCTCAGCGAGACGGCGCGCAGCCGCCACCCTTCAGGTCGTGGCCGACGAGCGTGCACGCGCAGCCGTTGCGGTCGCAGTGATCGAGCTCGCCTCGATAACGGAGCAGGCCGAACAGTGCCGCCCCCAGCACCACGATCGCGACGATTCGGGCCGCCACCGAATGCACGAAGAAGACGACGACCATGACGCCGACGATCGCCGCGACCGCCAGCCCCGCGGCGATGTCGCGGACGGCGTCGACGCCGAGCCACGACGGCAGGTTCCCGAGCACCGCCACACGATCAGGCTAGTCTCGTTTTGCGGCTTTGAGCAGGGTAGATCCCGAAACGACCTACTTTGCCAGGTCGAGGAGGACGCCGCCGGGCACGGTCACGGGTGGCCGGGTGGTGCCGGGGGGAATGGCCGCGAGGATCCGCGCGACCGTGGCCGGGTCGTAGCGTCCGGCACCGTCCTTGCCGACCTGCGCGACTTCGACCCGGGGCGTGAGCTCGCCGACGAGCGCGGTCCTCAGGATCACATACCGCACGCCGAGGCGACGCAAGGTGGAGAGGGCGTCTGGGTCGGGGAACGCGTCGAGCGACGCCGCGAGGGCGTCGTAGTTCTTCGGCTGGAAACCGGAGTAGCCGTTGACCCGCGGGTCGTGGTCGCGCAGCGCCAACAGCTGGCGCGGCATCTCCGCGAAGGGCCACGACGCACCGCTCGCCGACGACGAGATCGGCAGCTCGACGACGACACCGCGCGGGCGGGCCCGCAACGCCGTGTCGACGCCACCGTCGGATGCAGAGGTGGGGACGCGCACGTACGTGAGCGCGATCACCGACTCCGCGATCACGAGACCCGCCGCGCCGACGACGACCAGCGCCCGCGCGTTGCGGCGCAGGTGCACGAGCAGCGCGTCGAGGCCCACGGCCGCGAACAAGCAGAGGGCGAGCTCGAACGCGAGCGCCAGACGCGCCACCGCACGGATCCCCGCGAAGCCGGGCACGAGGTGGCGGAACACGACGAACGGCATGAAGATCCGTTGATGGCCGAAGTGGACCCAGTCTCCGATCGCGAGGACGAGGAGCACGCCGGCCGCGATCGCCACCAGCAACAGCTCCCGAGCCCTCCCGGTGCGCCAGCCGCGGCGGCGCAGCTCTCGTGCCACGACTATCGCACCGGCGATCCCGAACGCGAGCGCGACGAAACCCGGGAAGAGCCGGTTCTCGATGCCGCGGCTCTGGGGCACCGAGCGCGAGGCGATGAACGGCACGTGCTGGAGCAACGCATTGTGCACGCCGGTGGCCAGGAAGTCGGCGGGGTGCACCGCAGTGGCCGGCGAGAAGCCGCGCCGGAACGCGGAATCGCGTTGGAGGCGCAGGTACTGCACACCGGCCGGGGCGACGAGCACGAACACGACGATCGCCGCGGCCGCGAGCGCGTGCACGTGTGCCCTCAACGCCGCGGGCCGGCGGGACCACAACCAGCCGCACGCGACGATCACGACGACGAGCGCAAGCATGGCGCCGTAATAGCTGGCAATCAGCGTGACGGCCGCGAACGTGACACCCAGCGCGACACCCCGCCCGATGCTCGGGGCATCGAGGCATCGCAACAACAGCAGCAGCACGAGCGGCACCAGCGCGCCACCGACCACGAGCTGGAAATGCGACTGGTGCACGAGACGGATCGCGGAATACGTGTACGCAAGCGCGGCGACGAACGCCGCGCCCCAGTGCGTCACCACGCGGCGGGCCAAGCGGTACATGCCCCACGACGACACCACCCACGCACCGAGGTACACCATGTTGAACGCAAGCACGTCGCCGAACACCGTCCGCAGCGGCCAGTGCACGAGCGCGGCCGGGAGCAGCGTGTCGCTGTAGGCGAACGTCCCCTGTGCCGGGGAGAAGATCGGCGCGTTCCAGAACGCATTCCACCCGTGGGGCAGGCTGATCTGGACGTGCCGGAGGACCCACAGCTCGAGGAGCGAGTCGCCCGAGTCGCCGGCGATGAACGTGCGCAGCCGGGACACGTCACGGAAGGTCACGAACACGGCGATCGCGAGGAACGCCAGCACCAGCAGGGCTGCAGGCGGATCGCGTCGCGCGCCGGAACCGTCACCGATGTCGAGGTC
>DATMUX010000401.1:0-9688 GCA_035563695.1 Acidimicrobiia bacterium | reverse complement strand
GATCGGATGGATCACGTTCTACGCGCTCTTCGGAGCGGCGGCGCTCCACCCTTCGATGCGCTGGGTCTCCGAGCCGACCGCAGCCGAATCCAGCCCCACGATCGGTTCGGCGCGGCTGCTCATGCTGGGCGCGGCCACCCTGCTCGCGCCGATCGCCGAGGGCATTCAGGCGGCACGACATCAGCCGCTCGATCTCCCGGTCGCCCTCGGCGCAACGATCGTCCTCTTCGTGCTCGCGATCGTGCGCATGGCGGGCTTCGTGCGGGACCAGCAGCAGTCGACCATGCGCGAGCACGCGCTGCTCCAGGCGGGCAAGGAGCTCGAGACCGCGACGAATCGTGAAGGCATCTACCAGGCCACGAGCCGAGCCGCGAAGGCGCTGGTGGGCGACGGCGCGGTGGTCCACTTCTACGCCAAACACAGCGGCGCGAGCCCGTTCGCGCTGATGGTGGGCGAAACCGGAACGGCCGGCGCGGGAGGCGACAAGTTCGAGATCGCGCGACTCGACCCGGAGACACGCGAGGGCCTCACGGGCGGCCGGTCCCAGTGGGTCCTTCCATCGAGTCGCGTGGACTCCCCCGCGGCATCGGATGGCAACGACAACGCCGTCGAGTATTGCTCCCCCGTGCTCGTACGCGAGGAGCTACTCGGTCTCTTGACCATTCGGGGCTCGCGGTCGTCGATCACACCACTGACCGCAGGTCTCGAAGCACTCTCGTCACAGGTGGCGCTGGCTCTGGAGAGCGCCGTGCTCACCGAAGAGCTCCTGGTGCAGCAAAGCGAGGCCCGGTTCGCCTCTCTGGTCAAGAACTCCTCGGATGTCATCATCCTGCTCGATCGTGACACGACGATTCGCTACGCGAGCCCGTCGTCAGCGTCCGTTCTCGGGTTCGAACCCTCGGAGCTCGAGGGCTCGCGGCTGGCGTCGTTGGTGCACGCCGGTGACGCGAGCCACGTGGATTCGTTCATCACGGCATCGAACGGCCGTGACCGATCCGGACCGTTCGAATTCCGGGTGCGCCACGCGGACGACAGGTACATCTTCGCCGAGGCGTTGCGCACGAACCTCGAGAGCGACCCGAACGTCGGCGGAATCGTGCTGAACGTGCGCGACGTGAGCGAGCGCAAGAGCTTCGAGGAGCAGCTCGCCCATCAGGCGTTCCACGACGTGTTGACCGGGCTCGCCAACCGTGCGTTGTTCCAGGACCGCGTCGCGCATGCGATCGAACGCCGGGCTCGCGACGCCGGACCCGTCGCCGTCCTCTTCGTCGACCTCGACGACTTCAAGACGATCAACGACTCGCTCGGTCACGCGGTGGGCGACCGGGTCTTGAAGGAATGCGGCGAGCGCTTACGAGGGTGCCTCCGACCGGCCGATACCCCGGCTCGCATCGGGGGGGACGAGTTCGCCATCTTGCTCGAGAACGACGACGAGTCCAGCTACGAGGACGTCGCGGAGCGCATCATGGGGGCGCTGGCGACGCCGTTCCAGCTCGACGATCGTGAGCTGCTCGTCCGCGCGAGCATCGGCATCGCTACGACCGAGGGCGGGCCGGCGCCGGGAAGCCACGACAGCCGATCCGAAGACCTGCTGCGCAATGCGGACCTCGCGATGTACATCGCCAAGGAGCGCGGCAAGGCGCGTTACGAGCTGTTCGAGCCGACGATGCACGCCGACGCGGTGCAGCGACTCGAGCTGAAGGCCGACATGCAGCACGCGCTCGCCAACGATGAGTTCGAGCTTCATTACCAACCGATGATCGAGATCACGACGGGCGAGATCTGTGGCTTCGAGGCGCTCATTCGCTGGCACCACCCCACACGCGGGACGGTCGCGCCTCTCGACTTCATCCCGCTCGCCGAGGAGACCGGCCTGATCATGCCGATCGGCCGCTGGGTGCTCCAGGAGGCGTGCACCTTCGCGGCATCCTTGCGCGCCGGTGTCGACGGTGCCGCCGGACGCAACGACTTGCACGTCGCGGTGAATCTCTCGCCACGCCAGCTCCAGCGGCCCGAGATCGTCGACCACGTACGAGACGTCTTGAGAGACACCGGGCTGCCGCCGGAGGCACTGATCCTCGAGATCACCGAGAGCGCCATGATGACCGACATGAACGTCGGTATCCGCCGCCTCAACGACTTCAAGGCGCTGGGTGTCCAGCTCGCGATCGACGACTTCGGTACGGGTTACTCGTCACTCAACTATGTTCGCCAGTTCCCCGTCGACATCCTCAAGATCGACAAGTCGTTCGTCGACGGCCTCGCCGAAGAGGACCCGGACTCATCGCTCGTCGCAGCCGTGATCGAGCTCGCGCGCGTGATGAAGCTGCACGCGGTGGCCGAGGGTGTCGAGGAGGCCGACCAGCTCAGCCGGCTCCGCGAGCTCGACTGTGAGTTTGCGCAGGGTTACCTCTTTGCGCGACCGATGCAAGGTGCCGCGCTGCTCGCGCTGCTGCAACAGGATTCGCCGACAGCCGCGGATACGCCTTGACGTTCCGCTTACGGCCAGGCGGGCGCAACGTCCGGCAGGTGGCGGCCGGACTGCGTGCTCTCTCAAGGGGTTCCCGCGCGAGGCCGATCCCATGGGCATGATGCCAGCAGGGGCCAACGAGGAGCGCGCGCCCCGAGACGGCACGCAGCCGAGTGCCGACGTCCTCACGACGGCCGCGCACTTGTCCGCCCCGCAACGGCGCCGCCACGACACCTGGCACGACTCCTGGGTCGACGCGGTTTCGGACCTCAATCGATTGAAGGCAAGCCACCCGATGCTCGACGCGGTGATCGACGAGCAACACGGCCGGCAGATTCGCGTCGGTGACCACTGGCTCGCCGACTTCGCGTCGTGCAACTACCTCGGATTCGATCTCGACGAGGAGATCATCGCCGCCGTCCCCGAATACCTCGCGCAGTGGGGCACGCACCCGTCGTGGTCGCGCCTGTTGGGCAGCCCGCGCCTCTACCCGGAGATCGAGGAGCAAACGGCCGAACTGCTCGGCTGCGAAGACGTGCTCCTGCTGCCGACGATAAGCCTGATCCACATGTCGGTGATCCCCGTGCTCGCAGCCAACGGCACCGTGTTCATGGACAGCCGGGCACACAAGACCATCTACGACGGATGCATGCTCGCTCTGGGGCGCGGCGCATCGGTCGAGCGGTTCCGCCACGACGACTGGGATCACCTCGAGACCTTGATCCGCCGGAGCGATCCACACGCGCCGAGGATCATCGCGCTCGACGGAGTCAACTCGATGACCGGCAATGCGCCGAACCTCGCCGAGTTCGCGCGCATCGCCTGCGAGCACGACGCGGTGCTGTATGTCGACGACGCGCACGGCTTCGGTGTCATCGGCGAGCGGTCGGCCCACGAACTGTGCGACTACGGCGTCAAGGGCAACAGCATCATGCGTCACCTCGACGTCTCGTACGACCACGTGGTGTTGGTCGGAGGATTCTCGAAGTCGTATTCCTCGTTGCTCGCGTTCGTCGCTGTGCCGACCGCCCTCAAGGAGTCTCTCAAGGTTCTGGCGCCGCCGTACCTGTACTCCGGGCCTTCGCCGGTTGCCTCCCTCGCGACGGCGCTCACGGGCCTCGAGGTCAACCGGAAGCGCGGCGACGCCGTGCGCTACGAGCTCTGGCGCAAGACGCATCGGGTGCTCGACGCGTTGGACACGCTCGGCGTCTACACCCCGAACCGCTCGGGGAATCCGCTGATCGAGATCCCGCTCGCGAGTCACCACGACATCGACGCCGTGGGGCGCATCCTCTTCGACCGTGGGATCTACGTCACGCTCGCCGCGTATCCACTCGTACCCAAGCACGAGGTGGGCTTCCGCATCCAGATCACCGCCGCCAACACCGACGAGGAGATCGGGCACCTCATCACGACGATTGCGGAGATCGCGGAGCGGTTCTCGCTCGCGAGTCCTATGGAGTCGACCGCCTGAGGCGCCCGGGCCCATGGCGGCGGAATCGACGACGCTCGGTCGACTGTTCCGGAGTCGCGACTTCCGCTTGCTCTGGATCGGCACGACCATTTCACTCACCGGTGACGGGGTGCTGCTGGTCGCGCTGGCCTGGCAGGTGCTCGCCCTGTCGAGGTCGCCCAGCGCGCTCGCGCTCGTCGCGGCCGCAATGGCGCTGCCGCAGGCGCTGTTCGCCGTGTTCGGCGGTGTCGTCAGCGACCGCTTCGACCGGCGCCATGTGATGATCGGTGCGGACGCCGTGCGCGCGACCGCACTCAGCATCGCCGCAGTGCTCGCATCCACCGGTGCGCTCGCGGTCTGGCACCTCGCGCTCATCGGCGCGATCTACGGTGCAGCTTCGGCGTTCTTCCTGCCGGCCTTCGACGCCATCGTCCCGGATCTCGTTCCCGCCGACCAACTGGTTCAGGCGAACGCCGCCGACCAGCTCGTCCGGCCTGTCGCGGTGCGGATCGCCGGACCGATGCTCGGCGGTGCCCTGGTGGCGGTGGGCCGCCCGGGTTTCGCGTTCGCACTCGACGCGCTGAGCTTCGTCGTCTCCATTGCGTGCCTGCGCCGGATAGGCACGTTGATCCATCCCGATCATCCGACGAACGCGACGACTCCGATCACGAGCATCCGCGAGTGCGCGCGGTTCGTCCGGGGCCGGGTGTGGCTCTGGGGAACCCTCGTCAGCTCGGCGATCGCATGCTTCTTGTTCCTCGGTCCCTCCGAGATCCTCCTCCCCTTCGTGGTCAAACAGGAACTGCACGCGTCGCCGGCGACCTATGCGGTGATCCTGGCCTTCGGCGGACTCGGGACGGTCGTGGCCGCGCTGAGCATCGGCCGGCGCGGGCTCCCGCGGCGCGAAATCACCTTCATCTACGCGGCATGGACGATCTCGACGCTCGCCGTCGCGGGATACGGTTTCGCCACCACATCGTGGCATCTCATGGTCGCCTGCTGCGTGTTCAACCTGTTCGAGGGCGCGGGTCTGATCGCGTGGGCATCGCTGCGCCAGCGTTTGGTTCCGCGTGACCTCCTCGGCCGGGTCGCAAGCCTCGATTGGGCGCTGGCAACCGCGCTGTTGCCGCTCTCGCTCGCGCTCGCCGGCCCCGTCGCCGCGGTACTGGGCGCCCGCACGACCCTCTTCGCCGCGGGGACGCTCGCGAGCGCGGTCACGGCCGGCGCGTACTTCCTGCCGGGGATGCGCAACCCCGACACCACCGAGTTCTCCGCGGCCGAGGAGGTTCAAGAGGCCCGCGCGTGAGGTCGATATGGTGCTGTCGCGGGATGGAGGCAACGTGACGCAGATGGGTGCGGGTCTGGCGGGTCTGGAGGCGTTGGAGCTCGTCCCCGATCCGGTCGTCGTGGTCGACGACGGGTTGCGGGTGGTCGCCGCGAACCGCGTGGCCGAGCGTTTCTTCGGCGCCGAAGGAGAACACTGGATCGGTCGCGTCCCGTTGGATCTGGTGCATCCCGACGACGTGGCCCTCGTGGTGTCGTCGCACGCCGAAGTCGTCCACAAGGAAATCGGGACACCGATCGAGGTCCGGGTGCGCGTGGCCGACGGCACGTATCGCCTCACCGAGATCGTCGGCGGTGCGCACGAGGCATCAACGGGCCGGCTGGTCGTTTTGACGTTCCGGGACCTGACCCAGCGACGCCGGTGGGAGGTCGCCGCGAATCGACCGGAGGTGTTTCGGAGCTTGGTCGAATGCGCGGCGGTCATCGTCGTGCTCCTCGACGCGGGCGGTGTGGTCGACTCCGTCTCCGGCGCGTTCGATCGCGAGCTCGGCCACGATCCGGCGCGGGTCGTCGGTCGCGAGCTCGCGGAATTCGTGGTCGAGCACGATCGCGGGAGCTACCGAAGCGCGTTTCGGGCGGCGTGTGCTCGTCCCGGCAAGACGGTGGTCGATGTCGAGCTCGGCCGGCGCGACGGGTCTGCGGTTCCGTACGAGCTGTCGATCCTGAACCTGCTCGACGACCCGGTGCTGTGCGGCCTCGTCGTCACCGCGGTCGACATCACGGAACGACGAGAAGCCGCGCACGCGCTCGCGTTGAGCGCCCGCCGGCTCGAGGCACTGCTCGACAACCTCTCGGAGATCGTTACCGTGATCGACCGCAACGGCAACATGACCTATCTCAGCGGCTCGACGACCGCGCTTTTGGGCCGCCACGTAGACGATCGTCTCGGTCGCAGCATCTTCGATTTCGTGCATCCCGAGGACGCCGGAAGAGTCGCCGAGACGTTCACGAAGGCGCTCTCGACGTCGGGTTCGATCGCGCCCTTCGAGGTCAGGGTGCTGCACGAGGACGGGACCTACCATCTCTTCGAGACCCGCGCGAACTCGATGTTCGACGATCCCGCGATCGGCGGCATCATCGTCAGCTCTCGAGATCTCACCGACCGCCGCCACATCGAGACTTCCCTGCACCAGGCCGAGGCTCGATTCGAGCAGGTCTTCGAGAACGCGGCGGTCGGCATGACGCTCGTCGACGCGCAAGGTCGCTTCACACGCGTCAACGCGGCCTACGGCCGGATGCTCGGGATGACCGCGCCCGAGATCCTGGCCCGGACGATCTACGACGTGTCCGAGCCGGCCGACATCGAGCGCACACGGCTCGCGTTCGGGCGATTGTGGTCCGGCGTCGACGACTCCTACACACTCGACAAGCGCCTTCGGCGCGCCGACGGCGACACGTTGTGGACGAGGATCTGCGCGTCGTTGGTCCGGGACGAAGACGGCGAGGGACTGTACGCGATCGGACTCGTGCTCGATACGAGCGAGATCCACAGACTGACCGAGCAACTCACACACGAGGCCTCGCACGACCCGCTCACGGGTCTCGCGGCCCGATCCATACTGGATGATCACCTCGCCCGCTGTCTGGCCGATGCGGCCCGCACGGAGAGCTTCGTCGGACTCCTGCTCGTCGACCTCGACGACTTCAAACAGATCAACGACCGATTCGGCCACCTCGCCGGAGACGAGGTGCTCGTCGAGGTCGCCGTCCGGCTACGGTCCGTCGTACGCGCGACCGATCTCATCGTGCGCTTCGGCGGCGACGAGTTCATCATCGTGCTGCACCCCATGACCGGCGTCGATACGGCGACGCACCTCGCGCGGCGCATCGTCGAACGGCTGGCCGAACCGTTCCATTCGCTCGGCACTGCCACCTACATCGGCGCGAGCGTCGGCATCACGCTCACACAGCGCGACGAACCCGATACCGGCGCGCTCATCGCGCAAGCCGACACCGCGGCGTACGAAGCCAAGCAGCGCGGGAAGAATCAGTTCGTCGTCTTCAACGACCTGCACCACCTCCCCGACCGCGCGGCCCGCCGCGCGCCGTTGCACTCCGAGTGAGGTGATCCGCCCCGCAGCTTCGCCCGGGCGAACGCGGCATTTGGTTCCGATCGTGCAGCTGCGCCGGACGGCACGCAAGCCGCGCGTGATCGTGACCGAACCAGGGTTCAGGCCGCGGCGGCGCCGCCCGACAACATCACCATGCGGTCGGGACGCTCCGTGCTCGTCGTCTCGTTGGTGAGCGCCTTGATCGTTGCCGACGTCGTCGTCGCGAGCCATGCCGGTGCGGCCCTGGCCGACACGGCCGCGGCCCGGAAGCCGGAGACCGCCCTCCTGATCCGGCCGGCACGCCCCCATCAGGCTCCGCTTCCCGGGAGATCCGGCACGACGAGGACTCACCTCCGGCCGGCGGCGTCCCGAGTCGTGCAGACCGCCCGCGTGCGCGCGACGCGCATTGCGCGCGCCGTGACGCCGATCAGCCCACCGGTCGCTCCGGCCACCCTCCCCGGCTGTCCGGGCGCGATCGCAGTCGTCGTGTGGCCGCCGGGCTGGCAAACGCGATGCGCGGGTCCCCGCCCGGGAATCCTCGGGGTCACGGCACCGCAGGGCACGACGACCTTGTACGTGCGTGACGGCGAATCCTTCGCGCTGCTGCGCATCGTCGCGCTGCACGAGGCGGGACACGCGTGGGACTTCGCGCGGCTCACACCGCCGAAGATCGCCGATTGGTGCGCGGTGAGAGGCTGCGACCCGAATCGCTTCTTCGCGGGCGGCGCGAGCGGTTCGGGCTGGCGCGAGCCCCATGGTGCCGAGGACTGGGCGGCATCCTGGGACGCGTGCCACGGCGGGAACTACCACCGCTCGTATCTCGGTCTCCCACCACCCACATCCGCGGAGTGCACACTGCAGAACGCGCTGGTCGGTTACACGGGCTGATCGCGCGACCATGCGCGCAATCGTCGGCGAGATCGAACACACTGGTGGGGTGCGGCGGGAGCGCGATGGCCGACTCGTACGCGACGCCCGGCGGGCAGATCTTCCCGCCATCGTCGATATCTACAACTCGGCGATCGCGTCGCGGTCCGCGACCGCCGACGTCGAACCCTGGCATGCCGATCGGCGCGAGGGCTGGTTCGCCGATCATCTGCCGAACCGTCGCCCGCTCTGGGTCGCGGTCGACCTCATGGGTGATGTCGAGGGATGGCTGAGCTTCCAGGACTTCTCCGGCGGAAACGGCTACTCCGCGACTGCCGAAGTTCGTGTCTACGTTCATCCCCGCCGGCGCCGGTCCGGCGTGGGCGCTCAGCTCCTCGATCTCGCGGTCGACCCGACAACGGGCCTGAACCTGCGGACGTTGCTCGCGTTCGTCTTCACCACCAATGCGCCCGGGCTCGCCTTATTCACCGCCCGCGGGTTCGAGCAGTGGGGACTGCTTCGGGGTGTAGCAACCTTCGATGACGGCGACATCGACGTCTCCGTCATGGGCCGGCACATCGCGCGCGGCGCGACCGATCCGTAGCTCCGACGAGGGCCGCCGTCGCCGATTTCGCGCCTCAAGGGGCGGTCTCGGTGGGTCGATGTCGCATGCATGCGGTTGCGGCGGGTGCGCGACGCGGCCGTCGTGCTCGCGATCGCTGTGGGTGCGGCCGCCTGCCAGGTGCTGCCCGCGGTCGGCTCCCACGCCGTGAATCCCGGGTCTTCCCGGCCGCGCACGAATCCGGTGCCCGTCCCGACGACGATCTCGCGGACGACGGCGCGTCGGGTGACGACGGGCGTCTATGTTCCGGATCCTTCGTCCGGCTCGAGCGTGTGGCGTGACGCGCTCGATCAGTTCGACGCCGATGCGGGCGTCCGGCCGCAGCTGGTCCAGTGGTATGTACCGTGGGCGTCGAACGCGCCGTTCCCGACCGCCGAAGCGAACCTCGTCCGCTCCCGCAACCAAGTGCCGCTCATCACGTGGGAGGCGTGGGACTGGTCGGGTGGCGCGGATCAAGCCGCGTACTCGTTGAGCGCGATCCTCGCGGGCCGGTACGACTCCTACATGGCGGCATGGGCGCAGGGCGCTCGGCAGTACGCAGGGACGATCTACCTGCGCGTCCTCGCCGAGGCGAACGGGAACTGGAACCCGTGGGATCCCGGCGTCAACGGGAACACCGTCTCCGAATACGTGCAGGCGTGGCGCCACATTCGCGATGTCGTCCGCGCCGCCGGCGCGTCGAACATCGTCTGGCTGTGGACTCCGAACGTCGAATTCGCGGGGAGCACTCCGTTGGCGTCCATCTATCCCGGCGACGCGTACGTCGATATCGTCGGGCTCGACGGCTACAACTGGGGAACGACGCAACCCTGGTCGTCGTGGCAGAGTTTCGGCGCGGTGTTCGACTCGTCGATCGCGAACCTCAGAGCGATCACGACGAA